>CAYWNS010000139.1:0-1730 GCA_964459715.1 uncultured Akkermansia sp. | reverse complement strand
GAAATAGCTACATGATGATAGTTTTTTGCGTTTTCCCACTTGGCGAGCTCCGCAAATTGATTCGGGAAATGGGATTCCGAGTCACGATCGAGCACAATCCAAATGGCATCCTTCAATTCCGGTTTAATTTTTCCCTCATTTCTTTCGGCGCATTTAATGAGGGACTGTATACTCCCATCGGAGCGGTCAAAAACGAGATTACAGGTTCTAATGTCAAGCACGCGTTGGACGTGCCGCAAATAGGCTTCCTCCGTTTTTTCGCCTTCAGGTATAACATAGATTTTACGACGGTACGGGAGCACATATCGGGCACGAGAGAAGCGACGGGATGTCGGTGAGGTTCGCATCATTATACATTCAGACGTGGGAGAGCCCCCAGACGTCCTTCGAGGTAACTTTTGCAGATATTTGAATCGGAGCGGATATCTTTGTAAAGGAGGAAGGGAAGGAGGACAGATGAGTGATCATTACGCCGTTCTGTGCCCCATAGTTCGTCCTTGCGGAGGAGTTTTTGATTCATGAGCAGCACATCGTGGGTAGTAAAAATAAGTTGGGAGGAAGGCAAATCCTGCGCCCGATCCCCGATCGCGATATTGATGTGCCGTTGTATGATATACTGAGAGAGTTCGGTATGGAGACTTCGGTCGATCTCATCCACGATATACACGTGCGGTTGCCCTCCGTGTTCGAGTAGTATGGGTAATAGGTGCATAAAGCGGCGGGTGCCATCGCTCTCTTGCGCCATGTGGAAATCGACTTGGTGCTCATTCCCGACTTTGTAACGCGAGTAACAGCGTTTTGCGCTGAGAGAATCCCCGCTTTTTTTGACGAATGTAAGGTCCCTGCCCTCGATAACAAATATGGCGTCCCTCCCCTGATTTTGCGTATTCTGCACGAATTTAACCGCATCTTCCAAATCCGGTGAATCTGCGGGTACATCGACAAGAGAGAGTCCCTCTATACCCGTATCAGCCTGCGTAAGCTCCCGAACATAGTCTTCTTTATGGTACGTGAGAAAACGGTCCAGTTCGACATTTATCGACCGAGAAGGAATAATGCACAGAGAATTGACAAACCACTGAGTCGTGGCACGAGCATGCTCGTGAAGTGTTCCTAGGTCCCTTTGAGCAGCTTCGGTAAGAAAGAGGCGATCCTGTGGGGTAGTCGCAGCCAGCTTCTGCGCGAAAATAAGTTGATCCTGTTCCTTCTGCGAATAAAGCTTGGAAGCAATCTCTACCTTGCCGGTGACGGTATCGCGGTCGAATATGACGTCCGAGTGCGTCGCGCCTATGCAGCTGAGTGTCTCCCGAAGCAACCCGTCCTTTGTGTATGAAAAAGAATACTCGCGCATTTTGCCCTCAGTCATCAACACCATACGAAATTGCGCAGGAGTCTGCGGGGAATGCTCATCCAAAGCAAAGGGGACATACCCCGGCAAACGACCGGTAAATACCGCGCGCTGCATGACCTCGATAGCCTGCACCAAGGTACTCTTCCCGGAGGCGTTTCCGCCGTACACCGCTGCCAATGGTAGCAATTTTCCTCTTCGATGCCCGGGAAACGGTGTAAGTGCCTCCGCGTGCGTACGAAATCTTGATGCTACCATGCTTAGACAGGTCTCGTCCCGAAAACACCGGTAATTTGTGATGTGGAATTCTATGAGCATGTCGGCACTTCGGATTAAACCATATCCCGCTCGACCTTGCAATACTAATTTTGTCCGATATGCA
>CAYWNS010000138.1:0-1789 GCA_964459715.1 uncultured Akkermansia sp. | reverse complement strand
ACGATGCGGGGGGAGCCCTGTGCTACGGGGTGGATGTCATCGGCGGCGGGAGAGGTACTTTTCCCATTCTGCTCGTGATGCCTCATTTTCGCGCCGCATCTTAACCCGTACCATCTCAGCCCAGCCCGCCATCTCCTCCACCGTCATCGGCTCGTCTGCCCGCATCGCGTGCGCCCCGGCGATCAATTGAGCATGGCGAGCCAGCTGGGGCAAGTTCAGGTAATCCATCTTGTGTTCAAACTTCTTGGCGAAAAACGCCGTAAGAAGCGTAAAACTAGCCCGGTAAATAGGGTACACCATCATGCACCGCAGAATGAATCGCGCCGTAAACTCCGGAGCGTCAATCATCTTGCGCACCTCCACCAGAGCCGCCGCGAGCTTCTCCTCCCGCGCCCGTGTCGTATCCTTCAACCTCAGCTCCGTCAATAAAACTTCTCCACCCCACAAACTCTCCAACCTTTCATCGGTCACAAGACAAAAGTTGTTGTGAAGTCTGTACCACCCATACACATCGTGGTCAAAAGAAGGGTTTCTCGCGTAATCACAAGCCCACGAGTACATGAATTTAAGAATTCGCCTCCTGTGCTTTGCCCTTTCATCACCGAAGTAATACTGCGGGCCATCATCCACATAAATCACCGGGGCGGTGGTGTCCGATACTAGGCACCCAAGGTCACGTTTTATCATTCCACCTCCGGTTGCATCCGTGAAATAGGGGGATAACATCACGCCAAATCCTCGCCTCTTCGTTCTAGCCTCCCTCCCAATGCCGAGAATGTTCATCATATCCCGCACTAATACACGCTTCGCGATCGTCATGGTACCTGTCAACCATACCTGTGGCCGTCTCTCTGAAGGAAGAGCCGTGAAAAGAGAGCTGTATATCCAGCCCGCAAGCTCTGCCCCCTCCAGCTGCGCATCGCCCGCCCATGGTTGCGTCTGCAACGCGGAGAGAACCCTCGCACTGTCCTCCGTGCTCAACGGCGTGGAGTCACCATCCGGGTCCCAGTCAAGCTCGAGACACGGACACTTTGCGCGTCGATAAATTTGCGGCGGTTGGTACAAGCCAACTGTCCGGAACGCGCCGTCTCTTCGAGCGTTGTCCCCCTTATCCGGCATGAAGCAAAGCTTATCCCCATTGTTATAAACTAACCCGTACTCCCCGCCGATGCAATCCCTCCATATCCCAATTTTCCGCAGCCGCTCCGGGTCAAATTCCCTGTCCACATCGCGTGACATCATCCTCTTGAGAACATCGAAAACATCATCCCAAAACTTCTTCCCCGTACGTGGTCGCCGCTTCGTCATCTGATGATATAGCTGCTTCCACCTAGCCTCACTCGCCACCCGAAGGAGTTCCGCCTTTGAGCCAAACTTTCTCACTAAAATCCAGAACACATCATCCACATCCTTTGCATAGAAAAAATATAATGAACTAGTGTCCAGCTTCTTTTGCCCGTCCCCGCACCACCCGCCAACCCAATCCCCTAGGTACTCCACCGGTGCCCCGTCCACTCCCCCGCTCGTCTTATTCATGCCTTACCTCCTTTCCCCCATCGCTTCGCCGCATTCTCACGATACGCCTCCTCAATGTCCGACAGACAATAAAACGTGTCACCGTAGCCATGCGCCCCGCTAATCGGCGTCTGCATCCTCACCTTCCCCGCCGTCCTCAGCCGCACCATCCACTCGAGAGCTTGCCGCTGCGTCACACCGTAGCGCGTCATGATGTCACCGATGCGCACCCACTCCTGCCTCTTCCCATCGGGGCAGGCGTGGATCTCCCGCC
>CAYWNS010000137.1:0-1844 GCA_964459715.1 uncultured Akkermansia sp. | reverse complement strand
TCTCTTCCCTCTCCCTTGTGCTCTTTTCCTCCCCCGAGTTTTTAGAGGTACCAGAAGTGGCAAAGCTGTGGCGCGGGGACGACGAGAAAGCAACGGGGCGGTGCTTCGTTCTCCGGTTTTTTGCGGGTGCAGTAGGCGGCAGGAATGTGCAGGGAGAACGTGTGTGGCGGAGATGTTTGGTCACCGTGTGCCCTTTGCTCGTCTCGCAACTAAGGGGGGCTTCAACATCACGGGTGCATGGATCGGGTCTCCACGCATCGTTCCGGCTCTGCCTCCTCCCGTCATGCCCGCGCAACTCCGTTGCGCCTAACTCCCTCACTTCGTACTTCATACTTCGTACCTCGTACTTCCATTCCCCCGTGTTTTCCTGTCGCAAAGTCACCGCCCACCGCGAAGCTCGTATTTTTCTCGGGACGGCTGTGATGTGGCGGCGCAGGGGCGGAAATCGTTTTAGACTTTTCAAATGGGCGGAGATGTGGTATAAGGGCGGGAGCATACTTACACTGCACTCCGTTAGCGGTTATGAAAAGGATATTCTCGATCATTGTGATGTTGATGCTGGTTGGTGCGTTCTGTCGCGGGCAGGAGGACGCGGGAAGGGCACTGGTCGAAGCACGGGACGGGGGAGAGGCGGCGGTGGTTCCCCGGTCTGCCCTCACGGAAGAACAAATAAAGAAGCAGCTCATTGAGGAGGCGCGTATCCCGGACAAAATGCGCCCGGCATTGGAAGATGCCGCTAGGGCAATGAGTGCGGAATCCCTGCGCAAGTACCTCGCTTTCCCGCACCATGCGTACGACGGACACAGCGCATTGGAGCACGCGCACATGAAGGTCAAGTTTGTGCCGCCGGTGGGGGGAAAAGCATGCCCGGATTGCGGCAAAGTTGTCGAGAACTTTCTCGTGACCGGACCCAATCCCGCTTGGACACAGCATTACACGGGCGTGGGCAACCAGTACAGCCGCTTCCCCGTGCCCCTGTCTATTTACGCCCCGGCGGAGCAAAATATGGGGCTGTGGCAGAAACTGAAGCACCGGGTGGAGGTGGACAACTTCAACTTGGCAGCCACCCTCGTCTTCCTGCTCGCCATCATTCACACCTTCATGGTGCCTATTTTTCAACGTATTGCGCATAAACTCGACAAACGCTACAAAGAAAAGTTACGCAAGGAGAACTTCCGTATTCAGCATCCGGAGCAGCGCGTGCCCGTCTCCTTTGTCTCCACCCTCTTCCACTTTTTAGGGGAGGTCGAAGTGGTGTTCGGTCTCTGGATTGTGCCCTTCTTCTTTGTGTGTCAGCACTACTACTCATTGGAAGACTTCCTGTGCTACATTGACCGCGACACCAGTTTCACGGAGCCTCTCTTCGTGGCTGTGATCATGGTGATCGCCTCCTCGCGTCCGATTTACCGCTTGGCAGAGAACGCGCTCAAACTCGGGGCATCGCTCGGGAAGGGAACCCCGGCGGCGTGGTGGCTCTCCGTGCTCTGCATCGCGCCGCTCCTCGGGTCGTTTATCACCGAACCTGCCGCTATGACCCTCTCTGCCATCCTCCTCGGCAAAAAGTTCTACCAACTGCGACCGAGCGCGGGGCTGTGCTATGCGACCATTGCGCTGCTCTTCGTGAATGTATCTGTCGGCGGCACCCTGACGCATTTTGCAGCCCCGCCCATCGTCATGGTGGCGGGGAAATGGAATTGGGACATGGCTCACATGTTCACACATTTCGGGTGGAAGGCGATGACCGCCATCGTTGTAGCCAACCTCTTGTACTTTTCCCTTTTTACCAAGGAATTCAGACGACTGGCGGAGGTACAGCGGCAGAGTGTTACCACTGAGGGAGCGGT
>CAYWNS010000136.1:0-1980 GCA_964459715.1 uncultured Akkermansia sp. | reverse complement strand
TTGGTGCTCGTGCTGCTCGCTATACCCAGTGCCGTCTCCTTTCAGCGTCGCAGCCCGATGAAGGGGATAAGCATCGCCATCCTGCTCGCTGCCCTGATGCTTTTCCTTTACCGTGTCTTCCCGACTTTGGGCGACTCCGGGCTCCTTCGGGCGTGGATTTGTGCGTGGACACCCAATGTCATTTACCTCGGCGTTGCCGTGTACCTCTATTTCGCGAACTTGGCGCAACGTACTCCGCGTGAATGGTTTCATACACTCACGCACGGGAACACATGACCCGCCCACAGGCAATGATCTTCGACTTTGACGGGGTCCTGCTGGATACCGAAGGTGCTATTTTTCACTCGTGGGTTCGCCTCTATGAACGCGAGGGGTGCTCACTTTCCCGGCAGGATTACGCTCCCTGTCTCGGGGCAGGGTACTCCCGCTGGAACCCCGCCTCCCACTTGGAACGTCTCACGGGCAAATCTTTCGATTGGGCGGTCGAAAACGCCGCGCGTCAGGCTGCCGTCGAACGCGAACTCGCCTCCTACCCCCTCATGCCCGGGGCAGAGGAGCTCTTGCTTTGGTGCCGAGCTCACGGTCTTCGCATGGTGGTGGCTTCTTCCTCTTCCCGTCGATGGGTCAGCACTTGGCTCGAGCACCTGCGCGTCGCCTCCTTCTTCGAGTCGCTGTTTTGCAGGACCGACGGATACGCCGTAAAACCGGACCCCGCCCTCTTCTTGGCAGCCCTGCGTTACCTCCGACTCCCCGCGTCTGCTTGCCTCGTTATTGAAGATTCTGAAAACGGAGTGCTGGCCGCAAAGCGTGCTAACCTGCCCTGTGCTGCTGTACCAAACCAAATGACACTCTCCTGCGACCTCTCCGCAGCAGATTTTCATTTCCCCTCCCTGCAGGCTCTGCTGTTACAGCTGTCCCGATAAAATCAGAAACCAAGCGGTGGGCGATGACAATTGTCCGCCACCCGCACGTCCAACCATACACCCCTCTTTCCGACCTTGTTACTTCGTACTTCCTTCACTTGGCGGCACGGATGATGGCGGCAAAGGATTCCGCCTTCAACGATGCCCCGCCGACAAGTGCCCCGTCTATATCCGGTTGTTCCATCAACTCTGCCGCATTGCCCGGTTTCACTGAACCCCCGTATTGTATCCGAACCGCCTGTGCCGCATCCCCTCCGAAACTTTTTCCTACCACGCTCCTTATGTATGCGTGCGCTGCTTGAGCATCCGCTGCGGATGCCGTCTTCCCCGTCCCGATGGCCCACACGGGCTCGTAGGCAATCACCAATCCGGCAACCTGCTCGGCAGACAAACCCGCCAACCCCTCTGTCACCTGTGTGCGCAGCACCTCCTCGAGTTGTCCGGCTTCACGCTGCTCCAAGGTCTCCCCTATGCAGTAGATGACAATCAGTCCCGCCGCCAGTGCTTTGTGGATCTTTTTATTAATGTACGCGTTGGTTTCACCGTGGTACTGCCGACGTTCACTATGTCCGAGCACCACATAGCGGCATCCCAACTCTGTGAGCATCGCCGTGGATATCTCGCCCGTGTACGCCCCATTGTCGTGTTCGCTTACATCCTGCGCCCCCACGCCCAAACAGCTACAGTCCCCAAGTGCCTCCGTTACTGCCGGTATCGTTGTAAACGGCGGTACTATGACCTTCTCTACCCCATCGCATTCGCAAAGTTTCTCCCCCCTGAATGCGTCCAAAAATGCTCGAGCTTCGCTCGGTCCCATGTTCATCTTCCAATTCGCTGCTATGATCGGTGTGCGTGTCATCGCTGTTTTTCTGTTGGTGGTTCCCGTCTCCTATCTCAACGGCTCGCCGCCACTTTACTCCACCCCACCCATCTTGTCAAGCAGTTTCCCAGACACAAACCTGTTGTCTCACCTACCACACCTGTCCCGAATAAATTAAAGGGTTAGTGGTGGGCGGTGACTTTGAGGCAGGAAGACACGGGGGAGATCAAGTACGAG
>CAYWNS010000135.1:0-2100 GCA_964459715.1 uncultured Akkermansia sp. | reverse complement strand
CTCATCGAGGACGAAGCCGCCGCCGGGTTCAACTGGGCAGACATCTCGCCGACCATCTTCGGTGGGCTCTTTGAGAGCACCATCAACCCAAAGACGCGCCGCATGGGTGGCATGCACTACACCTCGGTGGAGAACATCCACAAGGTCATTGACCCGCTGTTCCTCAATGACCTGAAAGCCGAGCTCGCCGCCATTCTCGCGAAAAAGGAAAAGTCCGGCACCGCGCGCGCGGAGGAGCTGAAAGCGTACTGCGCCAAGCTCGCCTCTCTCACCTTCCTCGACCCCGCCTGTGGCTCCGGCAACTTCCTCACCGAAACATTTATTTCGTTGCGCCGTCTCGAAAACGAAGCCCTGCAAAACCTCGCCGATGGACGGGGAGCACTTGTCTCCATCAACCAATTCTACGGCATCGAAATCAACGACTTCGCCGTCGCGGTGGCGAAGACCGCCCTCCGGATGGTCTCTGCTCAAATGCGGGGAAAGACACAGGAGTTTACAGCGCGGGGAACCCCCGGTTTTCCGCCACCGGAGGGCAACGCCAATATCCGGCAAGCCAATGCCCTCGCCGTGGATTGGTTAGAAAATGTACCGGAACGACGTATTGACTACATCATCGGCAACCCGCCGTTCGTGGGGTACTCTCACAAGACCCCGGAGCAAAGAGCCGACATGAGGCGCGTCCTCGGACACCTCCGCGCGTGGGGCAAAATCGACTACGTGGGGGCGTGGTTCTACAGGGCGGCAGAGCTCATGCGAGCCGATTCCACCACCCGAGCTGCTTTCGTCGCCACCAATTCCATTGTGCAAGGGGAACAAGCTTCCTCGCTCTGGAAACCGCTCATGAGCGAGCTCGGTACCCACATCTCCTTTGCTCATCGTTCATTTAGGTGGACCAATGAAGCCGCCGATGTCGCGGGGGTGTACTGTGTCATCATCGGCATGTCATCCCAAAAACCTCATCAATGCGTGATCTTCGATGAAAGGGGAAAAGCCCGCGCGTCACGTCGGATTAACAATTACCTCTCGGATGCCCCGCGCGTATTTGTGGAAAATCGCTCTCGTCCGATTGGCGATGTCCCGAGTGCCACCACCGGCAATAGACCGGCGGACGGGGGGCATCTCCTCATCGAAGCCGAAGATTACGGTGACTTCATCGCCCGTGAACCCCGCGCTGAGATCTTCATCCGTCCCTTCGTGGGCGCGAGCGAGTTGCTCAGAGGAAAAAAGCGTTATTGTCTCTGGCTTGTCGATGTCCCGCCTGACGTCCTTCACTCCATGCCCCTCGTGATGCGGCGTCTCGAAGGAGTCAGGGCATTTCGTCTCGGAAGCCCCAAAGCGGAAACTCGCCGCTGTGCCGTTTCCCCCGCTCTCTTCCAAGAGATCAGGCAACCGCGCGTCGACTACCTCGCCATCCCCGAAGTCTCATCCTCCGGGAGAGAATACGTCCCCATCGTGCTCCTTTCCGCGAACATTGTCCCATCCAATAAACTTTACATCGTCCCCGGTGCCGACATCTACCACTTCGGCATCCTCACCTCCGCCATGCACGCGGCGTGGATGCGGTCTGTTGCCGGTCGCTTAGGTGTAGGCTACCAATACTCCGCTTCCATCGTCTACAACAACTTCCCGTGGCCTACCCCCACAGACGTGCAACGAGCGCGGATTGAAACCCGCGCCCAAGACGTGCTCACCACCCGCGACAACTACCCCGACAGCACCCTCGCCACCCTCTACAACCCGCTTCTCATGCCCCCCGACCTCCGCCGCGCCCACCAAGCCCTCGATGCCGCCGTCGATGCCGCCTACGGGCACAAATTCCCGGATGAAGCCGCGCGTGTCTCCCACCTCTTCACACTCTACGAACACGAAGTACGAGGTACGAAGAACGTGTGTGACGGAAGTGTTTGAGCACCGTGTGCGCTCATATCTGTCCCGATAAAATTCTCGAAAAACGCTGCGATGCTGATTCCCATGCGGGTTGCGGACGCTCTGCGTACTAAGGGGGCTTCCACCTCACGGGGGCATGGATTTTGGTTCTCACGCGCTGTTTCGGCTTTGCCTCCTCCCGCCATGCCCGCGCAACTCCGTTGCGCCTAACTC
>CAYWNS010000134.1:0-2109 GCA_964459715.1 uncultured Akkermansia sp. | reverse complement strand
GTGCTGCTGTCCGTGTTGGGCTGGGGATGGATATGGGGACCGGCGGGGATGCTGTTGGCGATACCCATCACCTTGTTCGTGAAGTTGGCATTGGAAAACTCGACAGATTTACGGTGGGTAGCCGCTCTCGTCGACGATGCTCCGAATTCGGGGAATCGAGGCGGAAAGACCGAGGAGGTTACGGACACAACACACAACCCATGACACCATGCATCAATTTGCCTACAAAAACGGGAAGTTACACTGCGAAGACCTCGATATAGAAGAGCTCGCCGAAGCGTACGGGACACCGACATATGTGTACAGTCGCGGCACTATTCTGGAGGCGATAGAGGAGTACCGACGCGAGTTTGCCGGGATAGACGCGCACATTGCCTACGCCGTGAAAGCCTGTTCGTGCGGGGCGATACTGCAGCTGATGGCACGGAAGGGGCTCGGGTTCGACATCGTATCGGGCGGGGAGCTCCGGCGGGTGATACGCGCGGGGGGAGACCCGGCGGGATGCACCTACGCGGGAGTGGCAAAGACCGCAGACGAGATACGCTACGCGCTCGAGCAGGGAATCTACTGCTTCATCTGCGAGAGCGAAAACGAGCTCCTCGCGATCGACCGCATCGCCGGGGAAATGAAGGCACAGGCACCGGTGGCGGTGCGCGTCAACCCGCATGTCGATGCCCACACCCACAAATACATTACCACCGGGACGCAGGAGAACAAATTCGGCATCGACATCGCGAGGATCGAAGATGTCTACGCACGCATCGCGACTGAGATGCCGCACTTGCGGATACGGGGGTTGCAGATGCACATCGGGTCGCAGATTACCGAGGTGGGACCGTTTGTGACAGCCGTGCAGAAAACCGCGCCGCTGGCTGTGCGGTTGAAGGAACGCTACGGCATTGAGTTTTGGAGTATCGGCGGAGGCGTCGGCATCGTGTACGACGGGTGCTTGGCGTCCGGCAGTGCGGAGTGGTGGAAGGAGCATCCGGAGCAGATCACCGTGCACTCCTACGCGCAGGCGTTGCTCCCCCTGCTCAAACCGCTCGGACTGCGCATCGTGCTGGAGCCCGGGAGGAGTATCGTGGGAAATGCCGGGGTGTTACTGACGACCTGCGTGTACGAAAAAGACGGGGAAAGCAAGCATTTTAAGATGATCGATGCCGGGATGAACGACCTCATCCGCCCGGCTCTCTATGAAGGGTACCACGAGATATGGCCGGTGCGGGAGCACCGCGCTGATGCCGTGGTGGCAGATGTCGTGGGACCCGTCTGCGAATCCGGGGATTTTCAGGCGCAGGGACGGCGCATAGCGGATGTTAAACCCGGGGAATACTTGGCGGAGATGAGTGCCGGGGCATACGGGTTCAGTATGGCATCCACTTACAACTCGCGTCCCTTGGCGGCGGAGGTATTGGTCGACGGAACACAAGTGGTGCTCATCCGGCGTAGGCAGACGATCGAGCAGGTGACGGAGGATGAACTTTTGCTCGACTAGGGTATGGCGCGGCTATCTATCCCGGAATATGTGATGGCACTAGCGCACGTGGCATCGCTGCGCTCCGAGGACCCCTATCGGAAGGTGGGGGCGGCGGCACTGGATGCCGATAATCGCGTGATCGGCACGGCTTACAACGGACTTTACCCCGGCTTTACAGCCCCGGCGGGTTTCTGGAACTCTCGCGAGGAGCGTCAAAAATTCATGTTGCACGCAGAAATCAACCTGTGCAGCCTCTTCAAGCGTGGGGAAGCACGGATTGTCGCTTGCACGACAATGCCCTGCACCTCGTGTATGCAGGCACTATGCGCACACGGTGTGAAAATTATCTACTACGACGAAGAGTACGAGAAGTCGGAGGCGCGTGCCATTGCAGAGCTCTACGGTGTACAACTCATCCGCGTGGAAGATTATCCACTCAAGTAGGAAGTACGAGGTACGAAGTACGAAGCCGAAAAGAAGGGCGAATAAGGTGCAGGGCGGGAAAAGGGGGAAGGAGAACAACCGTAGGTGGCAGGGAGGTCGCTAAGTACGAGGTACGAAGTACGAAGTACGAATTTGGTACCTCTAAAAACTCGGGGGAGAGAAAGAGCACAAGGGAGGGGGGAGAGAGA
>CAYWNS010000133.1:0-2196 GCA_964459715.1 uncultured Akkermansia sp. | reverse complement strand
GACGTCGCCGAAAAAGACCGCTGCCGCCAGCAGGGCAGGTGGGTTCTGCGCTGCCGGACCTGCCACAGGACGCAAAGTGAGCGCATCGACCAGCTGCACGTAGTCGATTTGTACGCCCGGCAGATCCCGCAATTCCTTCCGCACCAGCTCGCACGCTTCTTCAGCCGTGGCATGGTCGGAGAAGGCACGGGCTGCCGCTTGCAGTGCTGCGTACAGGCGCGGTGCTTGGGCACGCTGCTCCGGGGTCAGCCGCACGTTCCGACTGGACACCGCCAGTCCGTCCCTCTCACGCACGATGGGTACGGGGTGCAGGGTGATGGGGAAGTCGAGCTCTTGCACCATGCGACGCAGGATGGCGAGCTGCTGGTAGTCCTTTTCGCCGAAGACCGCGTCCGTGGGCTGCACGAGATTGAAGAGTTTGCTGACAACGAGGCATACACCGTCAAAATGCCCGGGGCGGCTCGCGCCACAAAGAACGCGCGAGAGCTCCGCTTCGTGCACGGAAACGGAGCGTTCGGCACTGTACATTTCACTCGCGTCCGGCATGAAGAGGACATCCACCCCACACTCCTCACACAGCCGAGCATCCTGCTCCGGGGTCCTCGGATAGGTCTGTAGGTCTGCCGCTTGATTGAATTGCGTGGGATTCAGGAAGACGGAAGCAACCACACACCCGCTCCCCCCGGCTAACTCACGCGCCCGCCGCAGCAGGGCTTCATGCCCCGCGTGCAACGCCCCCATCGTCGGCACCAACACCCGCCGCACGTTCCCCGTCCGTCCGAGTGCCTCCCGCAATCCCGCCTTTGTCGTCACTCTCAGCATGCCTCGCAGTATACCATGAACCGCCGCGCGTGGCAAGCAGAAGTACGAACAGGAAGTACGAGGCAAATTGGAAGTACGAGGTACGAGGTACGAAGTACGAAGTGGCAAAGCCGGGGAGGGACGGGTGGGGTAGGCACCGGTTATGTGTGGGGAAGAGGCGTGTGTGTGAAGGGATGCGGTGAAGCGGTGCGGACACGGAGGGGGAGAATAGGAAGTACGAGGTACGAAGTGAAGGAGTCAGGAGCAACAAGGTTGCGCAGGTGTGGGGGGTAGGATGCAAAGCCGAAACGCCGCGCGGAGACCGGCACTATCACCGGGGTTCAAGGCGTAGTTCGCGCAATTTGGCAATGTCCTTTTCTATCGCGGCACCGGGGATGGTCAGGTAGTCCCCGCTCATCATCGCGTTCGCACCGGCGGCAAACATTTCATATTGACGGTGTTTCAGCACGCTCAAACGCCCGCCGCATACACGCAATGTGGCATCCGGGATAATATGCCGAAAGAGAGCAATAATGCGCAGGGCTTCCTCCGGGGGCATTACGGGACGGGTTGCCATGGGAGTACCGGGGTGGGGGTAGAGGAAGTTCATTGGGATATTCCGGATGCCTTCCCGACGCAGCTCCAACGCAAAGCTGATGCGGTCATTCCATGTTTCCCCAAGTCCGAACAACCCACCGCAACAGACCGACAGTCCGGCAGCCATCGCTCGCTTCACCGTGTCGAGCCGTTCGCGCCAAGTTTGTGTCGTGCACACCTGAGGATAAAACGACTCATTCGTTTCGAGGTTATGGTGCAGACGCGTGAGCCCCGCCCGCTTCAGTCGTTCGATGGCGTGCTCCCCGAGCCGCCCGAGAGAACCGCATACTTGTGGCGTGGTCTTGCCTGCCTTGCGTCGTGCCTCAATGAACTGTGCCAACTTTTCTACATCGTCGTCGCTTAGAGCACCCCCGGAGGTCACGATACCGCAGCGTTCTACCGGTAGCCCTTCCCAAGCATTCACAATTTCCTCTAATTCAGCCGCACTCTTCAAGGGATATTTCGCGATTTCTGTGTGGTTGAAAGCACTCTGCGAGCAAAAGCGGCAGTTCATGTTGCAGTTCCCACTTTTGGCATTGACGATAAAGCATATTTCGATCTTATTCCCGAAGTAATGCTCACGCAGTTCCGTTGCCCCGGCAAATAACACGCTTTCCGGCATATCAACAAGCCGCCCAGCACCTACGCGGTCTACTCCACCCGCGACAATGATTCGTTGCACATCTTCCATCATACCCGCTATCGTACCATGCATCCCACTTTTTTCAACCTCTATATCGACTCCCCGGCTCTGCTACTTCGTACTTCTTCTTGGTCTGCTCATCGGATTTAGAATGC
>CAYWNS010000132.1:0-2319 GCA_964459715.1 uncultured Akkermansia sp. | reverse complement strand
TTTCTTTCGGTAGGGAGCTCATTGCTTCATCCGCTGCAACCAACAGCGCATCGTTTTTCGCCTTCGCTTCGTCCTTCAGCTGCGCTATCCGTTCCTTGAAGTGCTTGCGCATCGCTTCTACCTCCTCGGGGAACAGTGCTAGTATGTCTTTTGAACCCACCAAATTCTCGCATCGCCAGACCACTTGCCTCCATCGCCAATCCTTGTTGTCGGCAGACAAAAGTGCGCGGATATCGTGTTCTCTACCCTCCGGGTCCACAAACATATAGTCCCGCCCCTCCCAAGTGGGTGCTTTAACATTTATCCCATTCTCCATTTTCCATGGAGTATCTCGCTCACGATTATATGCCTCTTTGTCATTGTAGAGCATATTCCCCATGGATGCAAGAATCATCCAACGTCGTTCCTTGGGCAGGTTCTCAAGCAGGTATTTTGCCGTGTTGCATACCACTTTCTGAACCTCCTTCTTAAAGGGAACAAGGGGTGCCTCGGCTTTGAATTGCTTTGTCGCATCGTAACACTTGCCCCACCTTTTATGCGCTGCATTCGCCGCATCCGACCAGTGTATCGGCTTCCCCCCCTTCCCACAAAGTATGCTCTCCCTTTATTTGTGGTAGCTGGATGACCATCCAGTGTCCACAACACCCGGGAAGCATCCTTGCCGAACGTCAGCCCGAGCTGTTCACAGATGTAACAGTCGCGTGATTCAGGAGACATACGCTTCAGCTCAGCGGTCAGCTTATTCAGTGCCTTCCTCTGCTCTCCCTTTATATCGGATATATCCACCGGCTTGTAGGCAGCCTGCACACCGGCGGATAGCAGCAGCACGGTCACAAAAGCCCGCATTATCCACGCAAACAGCCCCACCGGGCACTCAATTTTTCGGGGGGGGGGGTAACAAATTGATTGTCAATCATTTGCATCGCACCTATATCTTTACACCCACATTGTAGCAAAACTATCCGCCCATGTCAACCCCCAATAGGAAGTACGAGGTACGAAGCACATCTGTCCCATGAAAAATACGAACTTCGTGGTGGGCGGTGACTTTGGAGCAGGAAGACGCGAGGGAGATCAAGTACGAGGTACGAAGTACGAAGTGAAGGAGTTAGGCGCAACGGAGTTGCGCAGAGGGAGGTGGAAGGAGCAAAGCTGGAACAACGCGTGGGAACCGAATCCATGCACCCGAGTTGATGCCCCTTTAGTACGCAAGGCGTTTGTAACCCGCATAGGGATTAGCATAGCAGCGTTTTTCGAGAATTTTCTTGGGACAGGTGAGGGTACGAAGTACGAAGAGGCGGAGCCGGAGAGTGGCGGGCGTGGTAGGTGGTGGTGGTGTGCGGGGATAAGGTGTGTGGTGGGTGCGTGAAAAAAACGCATAGGCATCAGCATTGCGGCGATTCCTAGGAGGTGGGACGAGTGTGACGGTTGAAAAAACGCCACAATAACAGGCTTGCCATTTGACCCTGACATGGTAGAATAAAGGTTCACTACATTTACACACGATGAGTAAACTCGATGGAACGAAGACGGCTGCGAATCTGGCTACGGCTTTCGCAGGGGAATCTCAGGCGCACACGAAATACCTGTACTACGCATCCAAAGCTAAAAAGGATGGCTACGTGCAGATCGCTCAGCTCTTTGAAGAGACAGCTCGCAATGAGAAGGAGCACGCTAAAATTTGGTTTAAGCTCCTGCACGGCGGTGCTATCCCGGAAACAACGGAGAATCTGAAGGACGCTGCGGCAGGCGAAAATTATGAGTGGACGGATATGTACAAGACCTTCGCCGAGGAGGCACGCGAGGAGGGGTTTGAGGACATCGCCGCGCTCTTCGACGGCGTGGCGGCTGTAGAGAAGGCACACGAAGAGCGGTATCGCAAGCTGCTGCATAATGTGGAAGGGGACTTGGTGTTCAGCCGCGACGGAGAATGCGTATGGCAGTGCATCAACTGCGGTCACATTGTGGTTGGCAAGAAAGCCCCGGAAGAGTGCCCGGTGTGCGCTCATTCCAAGGCGTATTTCCAGTTACTTCCTCAAAATTACTGATACTCCCCTTTTCCCATTCACGCCGCTCTGTGACATCTATCACTGGGCGGCGTTCCTATTTATGGGTCAGGCACCTATCCGACTCAACCGTCTTTTGTCATATCTTCCCGCCGGTTTTTTTCATGTCGAGTTGTGACCGAAGTTTTGAAACGCCGCGCGCACCTGACGCGGGCATTAACCATCAAAAATACCATGCAAACGAATCAATTTGAGTTTACACAGGAGGAGCAAGCACTCATCGTGCTCATGCGAGCCACGGGCGTAACTGCCG
>CAYWNS010000131.1:0-2390 GCA_964459715.1 uncultured Akkermansia sp. | reverse complement strand
CCTCCCTCCCTGCCCCTTACGGTCATTCTCCCTCCCCTGTTCCCGCCCGGTACCTTGTTCCCCCTCCTTTTCCCTCCTCGACCCCGCACACTTCGTACTTGCGGTTGACCTCGTACTTCTTATCCGCCCCGCACCCTTCTCCCCACGCCTCCACCACACACCTCTTCCCCGCACGACACCTTCTCCTACTCCATCCGTCGCTCCCCGGCTTTGCCACTTCGTACTTCGTACTTCGTACCTCGTACTTAGCCTCCCTCCTCGTGTCTTCCTGCGACAAAGTCACCGCTCTACTCTAACCATTTAATTTATCCGGGACGGTATGCAATGGGGGGTTGCATTTTGCAGATGGGTCAGGTATAATGACCCCCGTATGGCGCGACAGGCATTAGGCAAGGGGCTGCATGCTTTGATACAGCAAACTGGGGGAGGCACCTCCTCCACATTGTCGGTGGATGAGCAGCGGCGTGTCATTACGGCACAGGTAAGCGAAATCCGACTTTCGCCCTTCCAGCCGCGACGAATTATCAAAGAAACTCAGATTAAAGAGCTTGCCGACTCGATACGGGAGCGTGGGCTGATTCAACCGCTGGTAGTGCGTCGCGTGGATGGCAACTTTGAACTGATAGCCGGGGAACGTCGCTTGCGTGCCATCAAAATGTTGGGTCGCGATGTGGTCAAGGTGGTGGTGATGGATGCGACCGACCAAGAAGTGGCGGAACTTACCCTCATTGAAAACCTGCAACGCGAGGACCTCTCGCCGCTCGAGGAAGCCGAACAGTATCGTTTGCTGCAAACGCGCTTTAATCTCAAGCAAGAAGAGATAGCGCAACACGTCGGTAAGTCTCGTGCAATGATTGCCAACATGGTGCGGCTCTTAGACCTGACGCCGGAGGTGCGTACGATGCTGGACGGTGGGCAAATTTCCGTTGGTCATGCCAAGGTACTCTTGCAGCTCAAGGACGCTCAAACGCAGGTGCAGGCAGCCACGCGAGTCGTGCGTAGCGGGCTTACGGTGCGCCGCACAGAGAGGTTGGTTCACGACATACTGAACCCCCCGGAGCCCGAACCTTCCCCATCGACAGTCCTGAGCAGCACCGAGCGCGCTGTCTGTCAGCAACTTTCCTCAAAGCTCGGCACGGGGGTATCCATCTCTCCCAAGGGCGGTAATGGGGGGGTTATCGAAATCCCGTATTCGAACACTACCGAGCTCTCGCGAATGATGGAGATTTTCGGCTTCTCGGTTGAGAGTGAATGATGGCTCTCATGATGATGCCGCTCACCCGCCTCTTGCGCCGCTCCGCCCGCGTGGCTTTCTTCGCCGTGTGGGCATGCTTGGTGGCTTGTGGTGACGGGGAAGTGTCTGAACCTGCCGCGCCTCCACCCGCTCAGATGCAGAATACACCGGACTTTTCGGCGACCAATGCCTACCTCCATTGCGCCGCTCTCTGCGCCTTGGGACCGCGTCCCACCGGTTCCGCCGCTTTCGCCGCCCAGCTCGACTACTTAGAGAAACATCTGCGAGCTGCGGGGTGGCGTGTGCAGCGCGACTCGTTTTCCCCCTTCCCGGGCACACAAATGGTGAACCTGCGCGCTTGTTTTGGTGCTTCGGATTCTCCGCGTCCCCTGTTGATTTCTTGCCATATCGACACAAAGGGGAAAGGGAAGGACGCCATCTTGGGGGCGGATGACGGTGCGAGTGGGGCTGCGGTATTGCTGGAACTGGCTCGGATTCTGGCGCGGAAGGATGAGCTTGCCGCCGCCGTGGAACTCGTGTTCTTTGACGGCGAGGAGTCGCTCGGGGACCACATCACGGAAGATGACGGCTTGTACGGCTCCCGATACGATGTAGCGCGCCGTGGTTCATCCGGGCTGCCCCGCGCCATGATTAACCTCGATATGGTGGGCGGTGCCGGTAAGATAATTGCCGTGCCGGTGTTGGATACGGACCCCGATTTGTGCGAGCTCTACTTGTCCGCCGTCAGTGAACTTCACCTCCCCGAAGACCGCTGGTCTCTCTATCCGGGTTCCTACTGGGACGACCACCGCCCCTTCATGGGGCTCGGCGTGCCTACCCTCAATCTCATCGCTTCCTTCCTAGGCAGCAGCTGGTGGCATACTTCCCGCGATAACATGTCACGCATCTCCGCCGATTCCCTCGGCGAAACCGGTCGCGTCGTCCTGCACCTCTTAGAAGGCCTCGCCCACAACACTAAGCACCGCTAATTTCCATGCGCTCGCTTCACACCCCCTGCGCAGTAACCCGCGCCAAACTCCGGCACCACACACCCGCCGCCGCTCCTCGGCTCTGCCGCCTCGTACTTCTTATCCGCCCCGCACCCCTCTCCCCACGCCTCCACCACACACCTTCTTCCCGCACGACCCCATTGCCT
>CAYWNS010000130.1:0-2426 GCA_964459715.1 uncultured Akkermansia sp. | reverse complement strand
ATGGAAGTACGAGGTACGAAGTACGAAGTACGAAGTGAAGGAGTGAGGCGCAACGAGGTTGCGCAGGCATGGCGGAAGGAGGCAAAGCCGAAACGACGTGAGGGAACTAAATCTAAGCACCCGTGAGGATGAAGCCCCCTTGGTACGCAGGGCGTCTGTAACCCACATGGGGATTAGCATGGCGGCGTTTTCCGAGAATTTTATTGGGACAGGTGTGCTTTGCGGCAAGCCGCATCTGTCCCAAACAAATTAAAGCCTCAGTGGTGGGCGATGACCTTGCGGCAGGGAGATGGGGAGGGGAATGGAAGTACGAGGTACGAAGTACGAAGTACGAAGTGAAGGAGTGAGGCGCAACGGAGTTGCGCGGTCTTGGCGGGAGGAGGCAAAGCCAAAACGACGTGTGGGAACTAAATCAGAGCACCCGTGGGGCTGAAGTCCCCTTGGTATGCAGAGCGTCTGCAACCCGCACGGGAATTAGCATCGTGGCGTTTCTCGAGAATTTTATTGGGACAGGTGTGGCGGCAGGGAGAAAAGTGGAAAAACGAACTTGACAGGGGGAGGGCGGAATGATAAGATGGGTTCATGAAGTGGATCACGAGAGCACTTGTCGTTGTGACGGCAACCGGAATGCTGGTCGGTGCGGATGTAGTGAGCGAACTACGACCGGTGATCCGAGAAGTCGCGCAAAAAAATGGGGTGGACCCGGTATTGATGGAAGCCATTATCCGCCATGAGTCCGGCAACGCCACATCGCCCGCAGCACGGAAAAAGAACAACTTGGCGGGGATCATGGGACGTCGTGGGCAGCGCACGTATTCCAGCAAGGAGGAATGTGTGGCGCATCTGGGTGCTATTTTGGCTAAATACAAGGCGCGTGGGCGGGTGTCGGTGGCGCAGATCAGCCGCAGCTATTGCCGGGCACCCAGAGCGTGGGTCTCTCATGTGACGGCTTTCATGAGTCGTATCCGTGCGGGTAGATGGGGCAGTGCACAAATTTACGATCAAACCCCGACGACACCCGGGACAACTTCCTAGTCATTGCTTTGTCGCGAATCCGGGGGGCGTGACGAAAGCGGTGCGAGTGCGGTGGTTTTTCAGACCGGACGCGGGGTGCAGCTGTTTTTGATGGTTTGGGCGCAGGAGCGGATGAGACTCGGTCCTTGGTAGATAAAGCCGGTATACAGCTGGACGAGAGATGCCCCGGCACGGATTTTACCCAGAGCATCTTCCGGGCTTAAGATGCCGCCCACGCCGATGATGGGAATGGAACCACGGAGGTCCTGAGCAAAGGCTTCCAATGTTTCGTTGGAGCGGTTGTAAAGGGGGGCACCGGAGAGACCGCCTTTCTGCTTGGCGGCAGGGTAAGGTTCCACGCCTTGGCGGGAAGTGGTGGTGTTTGTGCAGATGAGACCATCGAGTTGGCAATCTTGGAACACACGCGCGAGCTCGTGTATTTGTTGTTCACTCATGTCCGGGGAGACTTTCATGACGATGGGCACGTACTTCCCGGTTTCTTGGTGCAGATTGGATTGTTCACTTTTGAGTACTGCCAGCAGGTCTGCAGCGGTTTCCGCACGCGCCAAATCGCATAGATTGGGCACATTCGGACAGGAAAAGTTGATCACCACGTAGTCGGCCACATTCCACACCGCGCGTAAACAAGCCAAGTAATCGATGCGCGCTTCATCGTTGGGGGTTACCTTGTTTTTGCTGATGTTCACCCCGAGCACGCCCTTGAAACGACGCATGCTGCCGAGGTTTTCCACCCCGCAGTCCACTCCCGGATTATTGAGTCCCATGTGGTTGATGAGTGCTCTTTGGGGCACACAGCGGAAGAGTCTGGGGGACGGATTGCCGGGTTGGGGGCGCGGCGTAAGTGTACCGACCTCGACAAATCCGAAACCGAGGGCACCAAGGGCGTCGACTGAGTCTCCCTGTTTATCCATGCCGGCAGCTAACCCCACTCGATTGGGAAATTTCAGCCCCATTACTTCTACTTCATCATCGACCGGTTTGCCGAAAAACAGCCTCAGCATTCCGCTACGTTCCGCCACCCGCAGCATCATAAGCGTCATCTCATGCGCACTTTCCGGCGGCATCAAAAAGAGAATTTTCCTTGCTAACTGGTAGAATGAGGGTGTCACCTTTCTCCCCGCCAATCTACCATATCTCCGCCTCAATTGCAACCACTTTTGCCGCCGAGCGCACCCGTCCCAATAAAATTCTCGGGAAACGCCGCAATGCTGATTCCCATGTGGGTTACAGACGCCCAACAAGAAGTACGAGGTACGAAGTACGAAGTACGAAGTGGCAGAGCCGGAGAGTGGCGGGCGTGGTAGGCAATGGATGCGTGCAGGAAAGACGTGTGTGATCAGGGCAAACGCATTAGGAGTTGGATATACGTATGGAATTTATTATCAATAAGT
>CAYWNS010000129.1:0-2443 GCA_964459715.1 uncultured Akkermansia sp. | reverse complement strand
GCCTAACTTCTTCACTTCGTACTTCGTACTTCGTACCTCGTACTTCCATTTCCCCGCGTCTTCCTGCCGCAAAGTCATCGCCCACCCTAGACCTTTGATATTATCGGGACGTGCGCAGATATGGGCGCACCGTAGCTCGGACTTGCGGTTGGGTGTGAGAAGTGGTACAATGCGGGGCATGCCAACTGTGGATACGTTGATAGCCGGGCTTGGGGTTGAGAATTGGGCAACGTTCCTGAGCGCGAGCGGAGAGGTCATCGTGGGTTTGATTCTCATTGAGGGCTTGCTGTCGGTGGACAACGCGTTGGGTATAGCCGCTATGGCATCGCATTTGCCGAAGCATCAACAGAAAGCGGCACTGCGGTGGGGGTTGGTGGGAGCCTATTTGTTTCGGGGGATTGCGTTGGCACTCGTCGCTTGGCTCATGCACAATCCGTGGGTGAAATGGTTCGGAGCACTCTACCTCATCTACTTGGCTGCCTCGCACTTGCGCCTGCGTCCGATCGTGAAAAAGCGAGGGGATATGTCGGTACATACCGCCGGGAAAGGATTATTGGCGACGATATGCAGCATCGAGATGATGGACCTCTCCCTCTCTCTGGACAATGTGGTGGCGGCGGTAGGCATGATCAACGGCGTGCGCGAAATCCCCGAACATCTGCACATTTGGGTGGTTTGCGTGGGAGTGTTTATCGGCATTGCCGCCCTGCGAATTGTGGCGGGTTGGTGCATTGGACTTATCGAAAATTTCCCCGTGCTCAAGATGACGGCATTCCTGCTGGTCGGGTTTGTCGGTCTGGCACTTTGCGCCGAGATGGGGTTGGAGCTCGCGGGCATCCATTGGCACATGGGTATAGATGTCAAGTTCTACAGCATAGCCGCTATCGTGATACTCAGTCTCTTGTACGACCGTGTGGGGTGGCTGCGCGGCATCCTCCACCCGGCGGCGCACGTGTTTCGCGCGCTCTGCTCCGCTTTCACCACCTGTGTCGAGGCTCTCCTGATGCCATGGCGACTCATCCGTAACACACATCCCGACCGACAACATGACTGACGCTCAACCATCGCCGCCGCTCTCTGCCGCTCTTGTGCGCGCAGCCCTCTCCACTGTCAAGTACCCCGGATTTTCGCGCGATATCGTGTCCTTCGGACTCGTGAAGGGTGTGCGGGTGACCCCCGCCGGAGAAGTGACCATTGACTTAGTGGTAGAGAGTGCCAATGCCGACATCCCGCGCTACATCTACGAAAGTGTGATGGGAACGGTCAAGGAGCTCCCGGGGCTCTCCAAGCTCGATGTAAATATCGAACACCGCCCGCCGCAACCCAAGAAAAATCCGGCATCCGATAACCCGGCGGACTGGAAATCTTCCGTCTCCGGCGTGAAGCATGTCATCGCCGTCGCGTCCGGCAAAGGCGGTGTGGGCAAGAGCACGGTGTCCGCCAATCTCGCCGTCGCGCTCTCTCGCCTCGGTTACCGCACCGGACTGCTGGATTTGGACATCTACGGTCCTTCCATGGCACTCATGTTCGGCACAAAGGAACGCCCGGGCTGTTCGGACAAGGAGCAGTTTTTGCCCGTCGAGGTGGCGGGCATCAAGCTGCTTTCCATGGGGCTGCTCGTGGATGAAGACGCGCCGGTGGCTGTGCGCGGTCCGCTCGCCACGCGGTATGTTCAGCAATTTTTGCGCGATACGGACTGGGGAGGGCTCGAGTTCCTCATCCTCGACCTGCCCCCCGGTACCGGAGACATCCAGCTCACCATTGTGCAGACGGTCGATTTGGCGGGTGCTGTCATTGTAACTACCCCACAGGAAGTTGCCCTCATCGATGCCCGCAAAGCCGTCGGACTCTTCTCGCGCGTGAATACCCCCATCCTCGGTATCATCGAAAATATGAGCTACTTCGTCTGCCCGAGCGATGGGCTCGTGTACCACATCTTCGGCGAGGGCGGTGGCGAAGCGGAGGCGCGGAAACTCGGCGTTCCTCTGCTCGGTAAAATTCCGCTGGACATCGAAACTCGAGCCGCCGGTGACTCCGGCAAGCCCATTGCCCTGCGAGACCCCGGCAAATCGCAGGTTTCCGCCGCTTTCAGTGCCGTGGCATCCGCCCTCGCGTCCGTTCTCGGTGAATAACCAGACCTGTGTGGCAATGGTGAGTGGTGGAAGGGAAGATGAAGTACGAGGTACGAAGTACGAAGTACGAAGTGGCGAAGCCGGGGAGAGACGTGTGTGGTGGGAGAGGAGTGAGAGGCAGGAAGTGGCGCAGGGGAGTGGAGGAAGAAGAAGTACGAGGTGGCGAAGCCGGGGAGAGACGTGTGCGGTAGGAGAGGAGTGAAAGGCGGGAAGTGGCGCAGGGGAGTGGAGGAGGCAAAGAAGAAGTACGAGGTACGAAGTACGAAGTACGAAGTGGCGAAGCCGGGGAGAGACGTGTGTGGTGGGAGAGG
>CAYWNS010000128.1:0-2594 GCA_964459715.1 uncultured Akkermansia sp. | reverse complement strand
TGCACCCTTTTTGGCGGTGCATTCCCCCCTGGTGCATTTTATTCTACGATGAACACTTGGGACAGGTTTGGCGATTTATCCTTGCAATAAGTGGGGAATGGGGGTAGGATGGGGCAGGTGCGCTGGTGCGTGCTACTTAGATACACTTCAAAATAACTTTTGCAATGGACTTTATATCGACAAATGCTGCAACCCTGAGCCCATCACTGACGTTGACGGTGACGAATCGGGCGAAGGAAATGAAAGCGCAGGGAGAACAGGTGTATGGGTTAGCGGGAGGTGAGCCCGACCCGGATACCCCGGATAACATCAAGGAGGCAGCCATCACCGCGCTGCGGAATGGAGCCACGAAATACACACCTGCCGCAGGGTTATTGTCTTTGCGGGAAGCGATAGCGGTTAAACTGGCGCACGACAATGGGTTGGAATACACGCCGGAACAAATATGTGTCTGCGCGGGGGCGAAACCGGCAGTCTACAGCGCGTTGCGGGCAACGATTAACGATGGGGATGAGGTCATTATCCCGTCACCGTACTGGGTGAGTTACCCGCCTATGGTGGAGCTCTGTGGGGGTACCCCGGTGTGTGTGGAAACCAAAGCGGAGAACGGTTGGAAGCTCACGGCGGATGAGTTTGCGAACGCGATGACCCCGCGAACCAAGATGCTCATCCTCAACACACCGCACAATCCGACCGGGGCAGTGTACACCGAAGAAGAGCTGCGAGCCATCGGGGAATTAGCGGTAGATGAAGACATCCTAATTCTCGCGGATGAAATCTACGAACACTTGGTATACGGGGACACCAAACACGTGTCCATAGGCTCTCTCTCCCCGGAGCTGCACGCACTGACCATCACCATTAATGGATTTTCAAAGAGTTACGCTATGACCGGGTGGCGGCTTGGCTACTCGGCAGCCCCAGAAGAAATCGCCCGGGTGATCAAGATGATACAGCAACACACGGCGTCCAACGCGACGACCTTTGCCCAATACGGTGCTCTCGAAGCCTTGACCGGAGACCAAACTTTCGTCAGCGATCTGCGTGAGGAATTCGACTTTCGGCGGCAATACATGTACGAACGCTTGAGCAACATGAGCAAAGTTCACATCGTGGAGCCGCTGGGGTCGTTCTACTTCTTCCCGGATATATCCGATACCGGACTGGATTCCGTGACATTTTGCGAACGCTTATTGGAACGCTACAAAGTGGCAGCGGTGCCGGGTATAGCTTTCGGAAATGACCGTGCCATCCGCCTTTCTTACTGCACTTCGATGGATATTTTGAAGGAAGGACTGGACCGTTTGGAGGAATTCTGCAAAAAGAGCTAATCCATCTCATGCCCATCGCACTCACAGCATCTACGTTTGATAAAAATGTGCGGCTGACATTCCCCGCCGTCTGCGAAGTAGCGGGAAATGCGTTCGGGCATCCTGCGGCGTACGTTCCCGAATCAGACCAGTGGTAAGGCAGAGTTGACGATGATGCGCATATCTACCAAGGGGCGTTACGCCTTGCGCCTAATGGTGTACCTTGCCGGGCGGACCGGCGAGCAACCTGTGTCACTGCGCGAAATCGCCGAAAACCAGCACCTGACTCTCAAATACCTCGAGAGCATCATCGCCCTGCTCTTGCGCAAACAACTCGTGGTCAGTTCGCGCGGAAAGTCCGGCGGCTACCGGCTTGCGCGACCGGCATCGCAATGCACTGTGTATGAGATACTGCAGGCAACGGAAGGGACGCTGGAACCGGTGCGCTGTGTGAGCAATGGGCAGCTGTGCCCCATGGAAGCCGGATGCCCCACCCGTCCCGTGTGGCTCGGTCTGCAAAAAGTCATACGCGATTATTTGGAAGGGATCACCCTCTGCGACCTCGCACACTCTCCCACCGGCGAGTTTTCGTACTGCGATGGAATCTAGCCGAATCTCCCTCTGCGGGCGGAGAATTGTAGTTGACAGGAACAAACAATGGGATAGAATTTTGGTGATGTCGGGAAGTTTCAGGAAACTTGGCGTCTGGCTGGTACTTGGGTTATTTCTGTCGGTGACAGGGTGTCAGCATTCCCCTATACCGAGTCCGTATTTGCAGCGTGAGAATCGGGGGACGCAGGTTGTTCCCGCCTTACTGTCCGAACTACGCAAAGATTGGCAGAAGCTGCAAAGCAAAGCGGTAAGCGAGGAGGAAAGAGCTCTGACGCAGCAACGGTACAATCGTGCCCTTCTCCGCTTGGTGCGCAGGGCGAGGTATGATGTACAGGAGCGTAAAATTGAGCCTCCCTGTACCATCCTGCTCGAGGAGATGGGAGCAAGATCGCTTCGGCGTCTTTCAGAGATATTCGACGACATCATACCGGCGGCAGACATCCCCATAGATGACTTGGAGGAGCATCATACTATAGCCGGGCTAGGGGTTCCCATGGTAGGGGTGATACCCGCTCTGAAATTGCGAAAGGGCTTCGGTATCGCGTCCTTTCGGGCACGCGGAGCAGTTTGCACGCTCACGGCGATCATAGACTTCCGTGGGGGTAAACCGATAGTGAAATTGCTCCCCCGGCATGAGCACGAGGACATACGGCTGGGTGCCAATGTCTACCC
>CAYWNS010000127.1:0-2788 GCA_964459715.1 uncultured Akkermansia sp. | reverse complement strand
GCACCCTTTTTGGCGGTGCATTCCCCCCTGGTGCATTTTATTCTACGATGAACAAGATGTGCGCAGAGATGCGTTTCTGCTTGCCACAGAGGTACGTCAATGCTATGATAGCGGCGAGTTATGCCGCAAAACCTTACCAATACGCCCAAATTCGACTTTAAGGTAGAGACCGCTGAGGTGCACAGGCAGAAGCAGGGGTTTCTCTTCTATGTACTCCCCCCGCTGCTGGTTCTCGGTGTTTTTGTTTACTGTGACATGAAGAGTCCCAAGAAAGCGGCGGTTCCGGCGTTTCCGACAGTCCAGAAGGTACACTATTCTACCACGGCGCAACCGGTGTCCGATGAAGAATTAAACGAGGAGGATGAAGAGGAGGGAGAAGAGGAAGAGGGGGAGGCGTCTGATGAATGACGCAACGGCGGTCTCGGATGCTGCGCCCGTCACCATGGCACCGACAGGGCTCGTCGTACCGCCCTGCCCCGTGATCCCGCACATCATCGGCGATGGCTCCGGTCCGGACATCTGGCGGGCATCGCGACGCGTCATCGATGGTGCCGTGGGGCGAGCCTACGGGTGCCATCGCAAAATAGCTTGGAAAGAGGTTTTAGCCGGGGAGAAAGCGGCTGAGTCGGTCGGGAGTTGGCTGCCGGAGGAGACCATTCAGGCGTTTCGAGAGTACCTGATAGGCATCAAGGGTCCTCTTGCCACCCCGGTGGGTGGGGGCATGCGCTCCCTCAATGTGGCGTTGCGTCAATCCCTGGACTTGTATTGCTGTCTGCGCCCCGTTCGCTCCTTTGCCGGGCTGGAGACACCGGTGAAACATCCGGAGCTGGTGAACATGGTGATATTTCGGGAAAACACCGAGGACATTTACGCCGGGATTGAATTTGCGGTAGACACTCCGGGGGCGCGGGAGCTGCTCTCGTGGCTGTCATCGCGTTATCCGGAGCGTGCCGAGAAAATCCGCTTTCCGCAGTCCTCGGGCTTCGGCATCAAAGCCGTTTCCCGCGAGGGCACGGAGCGTCTCGTCCGCGCCGCCATCCGATACGCCGCCGACCACCGGCTCCCCTCGGTCACCCTCGTCCACAAGGGCAACATCATGAAG
This sequence comes from uncultured Akkermansia sp., assembly GCA_964459715.1. Classification (GTDB taxonomy): domain Bacteria; phylum Verrucomicrobiota; class Verrucomicrobiia; order Verrucomicrobiales; family Akkermansiaceae; genus Akkermansia. Next base: position 1,686 of record CAYWNS010000127.1, on the reverse strand, counting down.
TACACGGAAGGTGCCTTTCGCGATTGGGGGTACGCGCTGGCGGATCGCGAATTCGGGGCGCAGCCCATCGGCGAGGGTCCGTGGCGTAAACTCCCCAATGGCATCATCATCAAAGACTGCATTTGCGACGCCTTCTTGCAGGAAATCCTCCTGCACCCGGAAGAACACTCGGTGGTGGCTACCCTCAATCTCAACGGCGACTACTGCTCGGATGCCCTAGCGGCGCAGGTGGGCGGCATCGGCATCTCCCCGGGTGCCAATATCAACTACATCACGGGGCACGCCATCTTTGAAGCGACCCACGGCACCGCCCCTACCCTCGCGAACCAAAACAAGGTGAATCCCGCCTCGTTCCTCCTTTCCGCCCAAATGATGCTCAGCTACATGGGTTGGGATGAGGCGGCGGAAATCTTACTTCTCGCCCTTCAGTCTGCCTTCCGGAATCATGAAGTCACCGCCGACCTCGCCCGACAGCTCCCCGGTGCCAAAGCCTTAAGCACTTCTGAGTTCGCCGACGCCCTCCTTGCGCACATCTCCTCCTGATCTGCCCATGCCGGACCCTTGCTACGTGCACAATGCTTTCAGCTCCATCGCACCCCGGTATGTCGCTGCCAACCACCTGCTCTCTCTCGGGGCGGATATCCTGTGGCGCGCCCGCGCCGTGGACATCATCGCCGAGTGGCATCCCCTTAATTTGCTGGACGTAGCGACCGGTACGGGCGACCTCGCCCTGCACATCTCCCGCGAGCTGCCGGAAGTGGAGGTACTCGGGGTTGACTTCTGCGAACCTATGCTCGATGTTGCTCGCCGTCGCGGTCTCAGGCACCTCCTCTGCGCGGATGCCATGCGCCTACCCCTCCCGGACAACTCTTTCGATGCCCTAACGACCGCTTTCGGTCTGCGCAACTTGCCGGACTACCCAGCTGCCCTGCGCGAATTCCACCGTGTCCTGCGCCCCGGCGGTCACCTCCTCGTCCTCGAGCTTTCCATCCCGAGCGACTTCGCCGCCGTCCCCTACCGCTTCTACCTCCACCGTGTCCTCCCCCTGCTCGCCGCCTGCATCACCGGCGAACGCTCCGCCTACTCCTACCTCGGCGATTCAATCGAGCATTTTCCCCCCACCCCCACCTTCCTCAACCTCCTCTCCCTCTCCGGCTTCTCCTGCCCAACCGCCCTCCCCCTCCTCGGCGGCATCGCGACAATTTATACTGCGGAAAACGGTTTCTAAGTACTCGTACACCTCCCCCTAGGCACGAGGTAATACAATGTCGAATGCCGATACCACACCCGTCCCAATAAAATCCCTGAAAAACGCTGCGATGCTGGTCCCCATGCGGGTTGCGGACGCTCTGCGTACTAAGTGGGCTTCAGCTTCACGGGTACGTCGATTTATTCCCCACGCGCTTTCTCTGCTTCGCTTTCTCTCAACCCACCCGCGCAACTCCGTTGCGCCTAACTCCTTCACTTCGTACTTCGTACTTCGTACCTCGTACTTGGTTACCCCCGTGTCTCCCTGCCTCAAAGCCATCGCCCACCACGAAGCTCGTATTTTTCTTGGGACGGCTGTGTGCCGATACCTCTCACCGCACCTCGTCGCGTGTCCCGAAAATCTACGTATTCACTTTCAAAAATTGTTCATCGTAGAATAAAATGCACCAGGGGGGAATGCACCGCCAAAAAGGGTGC
>CAYWNS010000126.1:0-2905 GCA_964459715.1 uncultured Akkermansia sp. | reverse complement strand
ACCCGCCACTCCCCGGCTTTGCTACTTCGTACTTCGTACTTCGTACCTCGTACTTTAATCATCCCCCTGTTTCCCTGCGACAAACCCATCGCACTACTCTGGGCTTTTAATTTATCCGGGACGGGTGTGATATGATCTATCAAAAAAAAAATTTTATCGAGGACGAAGTTTTTGCTTGCCATGAGCGATTTCTCTTGGCAAAATATGCGGCGAAACAGCGATATGAAATATCTCTCCCCCATCCGATATAGTTTCCTAGTCTGCGGAGTCATTGCTGCGTCGGCAATGATAAGTTCATGCAGGATGTCCATTGATCCGTTGAAAGCATCTCGGCGGCTTGAGGAAAGCCCGGTGGTTTCCGTCTTCAGTCACAACAGCAAGCACTATGCCAACAATAGAGATTGCTACGAAGTCGGACCCCTCCCAGAACGCGCTCGCCGGGCACTCGTTACTTGGCTGCACAACTCGGTTGTCAAGGAGATGTCCTACGTCTATCCCCAGTACTACGTGACCACGTACAATGCTCGCAGCAAGGAGGGGAGGTTAAGTGGGGAGGTGGCGTGGGGTATCCTCTCGGACGGCAAGGGGAATATGCTCGGCGTGCTTGTACCCACCGACAAGCGGATTCCCGCGTGGGATATGCCGTCCATCGGTTCCTTCAAAGTGTACGTGTGCGAGACTTCGGCGAGAAAAGAGCTCAGCGATGCCATCATGGAGACTCTGGCGGATGCTCAGTACGACACAACGCGCATAAATTCCCTCAAGGCTACCGGCTTGGATGACCAAAATTACCTCATTTCCAAGCCCGGCACCCAAGCGCAGCAGGACAAGAGCAAGGCGGAAGAAAAGAGTGAGCAGAAGGAGCAGGGCGGTGAGGAGTCCAAAGTGTCCGAGGATACCAAGACCGATGAGTCCACCGATTCCTCTGCGTCATCCGAGTCCGATACTTCTTCCGAGAGTAGTGACACTTCTTCCTCGGATAACGAGGAGGACTCCTCCGGGGAGTCGGACGATTCTTCCGACGACAGCTCCGGTGACAACTCTGACTCCGGGAGCGAGGAAGATTCCGGAAGTGTGGGAGAGGGTGCTGACGCGGAGTAGGGCAGGGGGGGTCTGTGGGGACAGTGCCTCCGGTTGAGCTTGACTCTGATGTCTCGCATTGGGTGGTGTGCGTTTTGCCTCGGTGATTGTGCCGCTTTGACATGAAAAATTCGCCTATTGCGCACCAGCAGTTCTGGCACTTCATCTTTTGGATTCTCGCCCTGCTCGCTTCTACTCCCCTCCTTTGGCCTCGCATGCTTCCGAGACCTTGGCGTGCCGCTGCGCCGCATGTCTGTGGTTACATAATCGCTGCTACCGTCCTGCTTTCCTTCATCCTGTTGTGTGTCAGCTGCGTGCGCATGCTCGCGCGTCTGCACAATTTGCGCACCCTAGGGCAGATTGTCCTGTGCGGGCTACAGTGGCTTACCGCGTGTGGTTTGTTTGCTGTGCTCGCTTACGTGGCGGACGTTGCTCCACCCCAAGAAAGGATCTCACCCGAGCGGAAAAAACCGATTCCCGTTGCTCGTGTTAAGCCTCCTCCTCCCATCCCCTCAGATGTTTTATCCGGTCCTCGTGCCCTCGTCATCCCCATAGAGCTTCCTGACGGTGACGGAGACGCCGCCCCCCCCATCCTCCGCGAACCCTCTCATCTCCTCGCCTTGGAGGAAAAGCACCCCGATCTCCTAGATTCCTACATCGCGGAATCCCCTCGTTGGGGCACTTCCAAGGGTGACCTCGCCTTTTTCAGTCGACCTTGGCATGTCGTGATGCCCGTGCGGGAAAGCGGAGCTTCGGTACATGCTGCTTTCATGTCAATTTCTGTCGGACAACAGGTTCCCTCTGAATACAGGATCGTGAAAGCGGGTAGCCCTCTTCCCATAGCAGAACAGGCACGCGGGCAACAACTGCCCGACCTTGCGCTCGAGTTGGGAGGTTCGCATTACTTGCTGCTCGCGTGGCGTGGCCCGGCGAACCCAATTCAAGCGTTGCGTGCCGTCGATGCTGCCATACACGAGGTCGATAGCATGGTGAAACCACTTGCGGAGTCTCCCACACAGAACACGCTTAAGGCACTATGCGCCGGTAGCCACGAAGCTGAGTCCATCGAGGAAATAGAGTCGCCAATTCTCGTTTCCGAGCCATACGCCCACTCCGGTCTCTACCAAGCGCAAATTCTCGCTAACCCCGGACGCGACGGTTCCCTCGTCGTGGATGTGGTCGACTCTGAAACAAAAAAACTCCTCGTCCGCTTTGAGACCCCCGCTCGCTTCTCCCGCAACCCCAACGAGCTTTTTTGTTACGACATCCCCAGCGATGTGCCCGCTCCCCAGCGGCAACCCCTCATCTCTGGGGGATTCATCCCGGATAATGATGCTCCGCTCTTCATGATTCCCCGCGCCCCGAGCCGCCCGTCCTCCCCTCCCGCAAAACCTGTCGATGCTTCCGATGCGACCGTTGTAGCCGGTCGACCGAATACGAAGTCCGATAACGCTCCTGCCTCTGAGAAGGAAAATACACTCGATCCCCTACCTTTCAATGTTTCGTTCCATGTCTTTTTCCGCCCGAAAGGTCATAAAAAACTCGAGCACATCTCTTCCAAAGATTTTCGTGTCATTTCTGCGCGGGAACAACTCACGTCGCAGACCCGGAACCATAGCTCATCCCCTCCCATCGCGCCTCAGCTCTCCCAAGAAACTTTCGAAAAAACGTCGCAACGCTAGCCCTCACGTGGCTTTCACACACTCTGCGTACTTCTCATTTGCCCGCGCCAAACTTTGGCACTACGCAAGCATCTCTCCCCGGCTTTGCTACTTCGTACTTCCATTCCCCCGCCACACACGGTGACCCCACACTTCCACCACAC
>CAYWNS010000125.1:0-2907 GCA_964459715.1 uncultured Akkermansia sp. | reverse complement strand
AGCTTACCCGTGGGCAGCACGGGGATGACCTCCACCGGGATGATTTCGCGGGGGCACCAGAGGCGAGGCAAGCCGACGGAGACGAGGTGGGCGCGGATGGCAGCCAGAGCCTGCACTAAGTTCCCCGAGTGTACGCAGGAAAGGAGCACGAGAGCCTCCCCCTTCTGAGCATCCGGTACCCCCACAATACATACGGCGCGTTGGTCTTCCGGGAAGTCGGCGGGACGCTGCACGCATGCTTCGATGGCAGCTTCGACTGCCTCATGGGGCACCATTTCGCCGCCGATTTTAGAAAAACGGGCACGGCGACCACCCAAACTGAGGAACGCATTGAGGTCGACACTCCCGAGATCGCCGGTTTTGAACCAACCATTGCGGAAGAGGCGGGCGTTGAGGTCCGGCATACCTATGTACCCGCGAAAGACATTGGCACCCTTCAACCAAATCATCCCCTGCTCGGTGAGGGGCAGCGTGCGCTCATCATCGTCCGGGTCGGTAATACGCACGGCAAGCCCCGGCAGAATCTGTCCCACCGTACCGGAACGATCGCCGGGTACGTAGTAGGGACTCGACGCAGAGGGCGGGGCATCCGGCAGATTGACGCAGCACACCGGTGCCGTTTCCGTGAGTCCGTAACCTTCCAGCAGGCGCACCTTGCACTTGGCGGCAAACTCGTTCGACAAACCAGGCGGCAACTTTTCGGCACCCACGATAAAATAGCGCACACTGCGGTAGGAGTCGGCGTGCGCACGTCGCAGCATGGCACGGGCAAAAGTGGGCGTGGTGAGCACGAGCACGCAGCTGTATTTTTCGATGAGCTCGTTGAGCGAGCGCGCTTCCAGCGGGGAGGGATAGGTTACCATGCTGAAACCGTACACCACCGGCAACACAGTGCTCACGGTCAAACCAAAGCTGTGAAACAGGGGCAAACTGCAGAGGAAGCGATTGCCGGGCGGCAGGTAAACCTTGCTGAGCAGCTGGCAGATATTCGCGATAATCATGCGGTGGGTGTACGATACCCCCTTCGGTTCCCCGGATGATCCGGAGGTAAAAATGAGGGCGGCTTCGTCATCCCCGTGCCGGGCATCCAGCTTGAGTGCCCGCACGAGAAGTGCCGTCGGCGTTACCCGCGCGAACGCAATCCATGTCGCAATACGTGCCATGCCTATCCCCTTGAGCAGAGAGTCTAGGTGGAGAAGGGTCTCCTCCTGCGGCCAAGGGAACTGCGGTAGGCGGGACATGAAAGCACGCGCCGTGATGAAATGGCGAATGCCGCTCTGCTGCACGATACTGCGGAATGCCGGTTCGGAGGAGGTGTAGTTGATATTTACCGGCGAGATACCCGCCAGAATGCAGGCATAGTTGGCAATCATGCCACCCTTGCCGGAGGGCAGGATGATGCCCAAGCGCGTCTCCTTCACGGTGCGTTTAAGCTCCGCTGCCAGTGCCAGCGAAACGCCGAGTAGCTTGATGTAGCTGAGCTCCGAGCCATCCATTCCATCAATCAACTGCGAATGCGCATGCTGCTTCATTCCCTCCACCACCAACCGTCCCAGCGATTTTTCCAACACGGGGTGATTCTCGTATTCCTCTGCCGCCGCCCGGAGCCACGCCTCCAGAGTACGCTCACCCGTCTGCGGACCGGGGGTCAATTTGGGCGTGATGCGTACGACCGCCCAATCGTATTCCGCCTCCGTGGTGCATGTCGACCATATATTTTGGCGATAGAACCCCGTAAACACAGGAACCGGCGATATGTGGAGGGCCCCCAGCTGCATCAAAAAGGGCTTCGGCACATCAGCCAAGCACCCCATGGGTTGCGCAGGTCGCCCCGGAAGAAAAACAATGTGCTGCCCGGCTCGCAGGTGCTCCATCAACCGCTCCCGTAGGTCCCGACTCCGGCTCGTGCGAAAGTTGAACGAAACCACTCTCTCCTCCCCGATACCGACCGGCATACTCTCCTGCGGCTTGAGCTCGCTCTCTACCAGATACACGACCTTCTGTGCACCGCCTAGTGACTGCTCCAGTGCCTCACGCGCAGCCTCATCCAGCCGATTCGGCAAAAAGAGAGACGCCTGCTTCGGGATACATTCCGCGCCCTTCACTCGCACTTGTGCCATATCCCCAGCATACCACACCTCCCCCTAATTGCAAGCCCGACGAGAAAGACAAGAGCGATGACTTTGCGGCAGGAAGACGCGGGGAGATGGAAGTACGAGGTACGAAGTGAAGGAGTTAGGCGCAACGGAGTTGCGCAGGGGAGTAGGAAGGAGGCAAAGCCGGAACGACGCGAGGGGAATAAATCAAGGTACCCGTGCGGTTGAAGCCCCCTAGCACGCAGAGCGTCTGTAACCCGCACGGAGATTAGCGTTGCGGCATTTCTCGAAAATTATGTTGGGACGAGTGTGGCATTTCTGCGGTGTGTACCGCAAACAATAAACTCAAAATCGCAATCATATATTCGAGCGCGTAGAAGGTGGTGTTTTTCTGCCGCACTACTCATTCAATTTTTTGCCGGATAGTCGCGCACTGCGTTTGCAGTGCATGATAATCTCCCGTAGAGACAGGACGGGCAGGCTGAAATAGTCACTTGAGTTTCCCTTGCGAGGACGCACTTTTGCCCGCTTGATCTTCCCACCGGAAAACGCGGCTTCACTTAGGTCCGGGCGATTATCCACAGTCCCGAGCATTTTCGTAATGGGATCCAAAAGCGTATACGTGTAGCAACTTCCACTGAGCGGCGAACCTCCCACTGCTATCACATAGAGATTATGACCTTCCGTGGAGACTCGTGTCCAGACGTACGAGCGCGTCCGCCATCGCATCAGAGCACCTGCCAAATCCACCTTGGCCGCGAGAGGTACCCGCATTTCGAACTCTCGGCACTCTGCCATCTCGGGGTTCATC
>CAYWNS010000124.1:0-2994 GCA_964459715.1 uncultured Akkermansia sp. | reverse complement strand
GGAGGGAGGTGCGTAGTGGGGATAGGCGGGCGTGTGTGGCGATGGTGAGTGGTGAAAGGGAACAAGAAGTACGAGGTACGAAGTACGAAGTACGAAGTGGCGGAGCCGGGGAGGAGGTCTGCGTGGAGCCGCAGCTCGGTGCAGGTTGCGCGTCCGTGTTGGGGGTGTGAGGTAGGCGAGGAGTACGAGGCAAAAGGGAAGTACGAGGTACGAAGTGGCGAAGCTGGGGAGGGAGGTGTGTAGTGGGGAAGGCGGGCGTGTGTGGCGATGGTGTGCGTGACGGGAAGTGGAGCTACCGTGTGTGGCAGGGAACGTGTCTGTCCTAGGGGAGTTTCTGACAATCGCGACAATGCCGGTTCCTACGTGGTTTTTACACGCTCTGCGTACTAAGGGGACATCAACCACACGGACGCGTTGATTTGGTCTCCACGTGAGTTTTTCGCTTTGCTTTCTCTGAAGTTCGTCTGCGCAACTCCGTTGCGCCTAACTCTTTCACTTCGTACTTGATCTCCCCCGTGTTTCCCCGCGACAAAACCATCGCGTTACTCTAGGCGTTTAATTTATTCGGGGCAGACATGAGCGGGAGCGTTCAGAAGGAGAGGGCGAGGATGTAGGAAGCGAGGTGGAGGGAGGCGAGACCGAGTAGCACGTTCATGCGTTTATCTGCGGGAGTGCGGGAGATGCGGTGCAGGAGGAAACCACCCACGGCGAGGGCGAGGAGCCAGTACCAATTCCAAGCCACACCCGGCAGGACACGCGCGAGCAGGTGCAGCACGGCATACGGGGCAACCAAAAAAGCAATGGCGAGACCGCGAGCGCGGGCATCACCCAAGCGGACGGCTAGGGTACGCTTGCCGGTGGAGGCGTCCTCAGCGCGATCGCGGATGTTGTTGATTTCGAGCAGCACGCAGGAGAGGAGACCGCAGATGATACCGACCATGAACGCCGCCGCATAGATGAGTTCATAGCCGGGTTGCCAGCCGATTTGCACAAAGACCGTACCGGTTACGGCTACCATGCCGAAGAAAAGCAGCACAAAGAGTTCACCGAGACCGTGGTAGGCGATGGGAAAGGGACCGCCGGTATAAGCATAGGCGCAGATGAGGCAAGGCACGCCGATGCACACCACCCCCAGCCCCCGAGCCTGAATGAGAGGGATAGCCGCTAGGCACGCCAAGAGCATAAAGAAGAGCCCCCAGAGTTTCACGGCAGAGGCACTCATGCGTCCACCGGCGGTAATACGCAGGGGACCTTGGCGGTGCTCGGTGTCGGCGTGGTGTATGGCATCGAGGGCATCGTTGAAGACGTTGCAGGAGATTTGGATGCAGCCGCAGCTGAGCACGGTGAAGAGGGCGAGCGTGTAGTCCACATGGAGGCGCAGAGTAGGACAGAAAGAGGCGAATTTCGCCACGACCACACAGCCTGCCCAAACTGCTACGAGCCCGGCGGGCAAGGTTTTTGGGCGGGCTGCCAGTAGGATGGAACGGAGAGCGTTCATTTGTTCTTGGGGTACTTACGTCTGCCGCCACGAGCCTGACGGAAGGGATCGAAAAGACAATCGAGTCCGTTGTTTTTAATGAGAAGGGTCTGCTGCATCAGGTAACCGAGTTTACCCTTGGGCCAGCCGCGTTGCGCGAACCAGTCGAGGTACTCTGCTGGGAGGTCGGACAAGGGGCAGCCGTTCGGCGGGAATTTGGCGGGACCATACATGCCGAAGGGCATAGAAACTTCGGCAATTTGCACGAGTAACTCGCGTAGGTCATCCGCCCCGGGTAGATGCACTTCTTCCATCACACGGATTCCACCTTGTTGATGCTCCACGCGAGCCGCTGCCCCGCGAAGAGCGGGACGACCCGTTGCCCGTACCCCCGGTATTCGGCGGGAACTAACTCCTGGGAATCAGAGAGAAAGACCCTTTTGTGCGGGAGGGAGAGGGAATAGCGGCGGCGGGCATTATCACTGACAAAAGCTTGGAGGTGCTCAGATGCCCCGTGCTCGGCAAAGAGGGCGGCTAGAGCCTGCAGTGCCACCGGTGCGCTGAATACACCTGCCGCGCAGCCGCAGCTCTCCTTCTGACAGCGGGGGTGAGGGGCGGAATCGCTGCCGAACATCACGCGCGGATGCCCACTCAGAGCCGCTTGCAGCAAGGCGTCCCGGTCCTCCGGACGCTTCGGCACCGGCTTGCAGTAAAGGTGCGGTTGCAGGAGCCCACCCAGCACATCATCGAGTGTCGTGCACAGGTGGTGCAGGGTGATCGTGGCGCAAAGGTTCTCGTACTCGTCCAATAACCGCAAGGCGGCGGCGGTGGTGACGTGTTCCATGCAGATGCTCAGCTTGGGATAACGCTCAGCTAGGGTGCGGTAGATAGGGAGGAATTCCGACTCGCGGTCCAGCACAAAGCCGGAACTTTCGCCGTGCACCAAGAGGGGGATGCCCATCTGCTCCATGCAGAGGAGCGTCGGGTGGGCGTCCCGCAAATGCCGCACACCCGCCTCACTGTTGGTGGTTACACCGGCGGGGTAAAGTTTGATACCGAAAAAACCCGGGCGGGCACGCGCGGCGACGAGTTCCTCCTCGCTGTAGTTGCGGAAAAAGAGAGTCATGAGCGGCGCAAAAGCTTCCCCGCGCGCGGCATCCGTTACCCTCCGCGTGTACCCCACCATGCCCGCAACATCCGCCACCGGCGGCACGAGATTCGGCATAATCACTGCCCCGGAAAAGGGATGCGCGCTCAACGGCGTCACCAGCCGGAGCATCTGCCCATCCCGCACGTGCAAGTGCATATCCAGCGGGTCAGTCAGGGTAATCTCCATGCCCGTATGCTACCACGACGTCATGTAGAATGCAAGGAAGCAATCCTACACCACATCCACATCTGCCCCAAATAAATTAAAGGCTTCGTGGTGGGCGAGAACTGTGCGGCAGGAAGGCACGGGGGAGATCAAGTACGAGGTACGAAGTACGAAGTACGAAGTGAAGGAGTTAGGCGCAACG
>CAYWNS010000123.1:0-3015 GCA_964459715.1 uncultured Akkermansia sp. | reverse complement strand
GCTTTGTGTATGACCAAACCGAGGGGAAAGGACTGTATGGGTGGGGAGGGAAATTAGTCATCCAGCCGGAGTATCAGAGGAATTACATTTATGAGGATGGGAAGCGGGATGTTGCTGTGGTGGATTCTGTGTTGAAGGGGTACCCGATAGGGCTGCTGTATTTCGGGAAACCTGCGGAGGGGAGGTATGAGGTGCTGGACGGGCAGCAGCGTATAACGTCCATAGGGCGGTTCAGGGAGGGCAAGTTTGCGTGGTGGGATGAGAAGGGTAACCCGGTTTTCTATAGTTCTCTGCCGGTGGAATTGAGGCAAAGATTTGATTCTACCCGGTTACTCATTTACGTGTGCGAGGGGGAGGAGAAAGAAATACGAAACTGGTATCAGACTATCAATATTGCGGGGGTACCGTTGAATGAGCAGGAGATACTGAACGCGACGTATAGCGGACCATTTGTGACGAGGGCAAGGAAGGTCTTTTCGAACTCGTCCAATTCCAATGTGAATAAATGGCTTCATTATGTGAGTGGGAAGGTAAATCGGCAGGAAATCTTGGAAGTTGCACTGAAATGGGTGAGCGGCGGGGATGTGGCGGGATATATGTCTAGGCACAGACGGGATACGGAGATAACGGAATTAGAGAGGAGATTCAATACGATTATCGATTGGGCATCGGGGACGTTTAAGGGGACGATTAAGGAGATGGCGGGGTTGGACTGGGGGAGGTTGTATGCTGAATACCACGAGACGATGTATGATGTGGATGCGCTGTGGAAGGAGGTGGAGAGGCTGTATGATGACCCGTGTGTAAAAAATAAGAAGGGGATAATCGAGTACGTATTGAAGAAGGGGAAGACGGGGGAGGCGGATACGACGTTGCTTGATATTCGGGTGTTTAGCGATGTGGTGAAGCAGCGAGTGTACAAGAGGCAGACGGAGGTTGCGAGGGCGAAGGGGGTGTCGAATTGCCCGCTATGTGCTGTGGGGACGAACGCAAATAGGACGCGGATATGGAAGCCGGGTGAGATGGAGGCAGATCATGTGACGGCGTGGAGTAAGGGTGGGGAGACGAGTGAGAAGAATTGCGAGATGCTGTGTAAGACGCATAATAGGGCGAAGGGGAATAGGTAGGTGTGCGGGGGATGAAGCCGGAGGGGGTAAGCAGGGTGGGGAGTTTTTACGATGGGGGAAGTGGGTAGACAATTAACAGCAAAGCAGATGGAGATGGGCAAGATGGTGGCGGCGGGAGCTAGCCCCATTGATGCCTATGAGGCGGTGTATAGGGTGAGTCGGAAGGTGGCGGGGCAGTCGGCGGCGAGGGCGATGAGAATGGAAGCGATGCAGCAGTTTACGGAGCGTTTGATTGCGAGGACGAGGAAGGAGGTTTTGCCTCTGCGCGAGGAGGTGCGGAATTTCTTGGTTTCTACCATGAGGGATGGGGGTATGGCGATGGAGCATAGGTTACGCGCGGCAAGGCAACTTTGTGATTTGGAGGGATTTAACACGAAGCAGGTGGCGAGTGCGGATGAGGAGGAGGTGAGATGGCGGGCGACACTTGTCGCAGAAATGAGGAGGGAACCGCTGGTAAAGGGGATTGAGCCAGCGAAGGCGGTGGATGTGTGAATGGGCTGGACGGGCGATTTTTGTGGGGTCGAGTACGGTCGTGACTTCTAGTCACGGTGTTCGCGAGAGCGGACAAAGCCCCGGCAGGGTTGCTGACCTGCCGGGGCTGATTGTTGCGTGTGGGGGTTTTTAATCAGGGAGGGTGTTTGGGGTGATGGGTGTCTTTCATTAGCAGGAAAGGGTGGGGAGTTTGACGGCGGCGGCACGGAGTTGCTCGGCGTTCGGGCGGATGTAGGCGGCGTGAACGGCTGCGGATTCGTGACCGACAAGCTCCATCGCCATGCCTTGGGAGACACCGCTAGCCTGAAGCATGGTAGCGACCGTGGCGCGGAGGCTGTGGAATGTCTTGCTGTGCCAAGAGCGGCGGTGCCCCCCTGCCCTTTTGCCGATAAGACCGATGCCGTGGAGGCGGACGAGCTGGGTGAATTCCTTGGACGGATTGGTGTGGGAGTGAAGACGGGGATGGACGTAGATGGCTGCTTCGCCACCAATGCGCTGGGCTTCTTCGTATCGGGCGCGTGCCCAGGTATAGAATTCGTCCTGCATGGGTTGGTGGAGCTCACGGGCGGTTTTGCCGGTGATGATGTGAACCACACGGTTTTGCCAGTCGAAAGCGTCCCAGCGAAGGTTGAGGATGTCGCCGAGGCGTTGTCCGTAGGTGCCGAGGCAGCAACGGACAGCGGATGACCACTCGTCCGGGAGTTTGGTGAGGAGGAGGCGGACTTCTTCGAGAGTGAAGGCTTCGTGGAGGACTTTTTCATCGCGGGCATCGGGTGGAACGCGCAGCCCAATACAGGGGTTGGCGGTGATGATGCCGGAGTCTACACATGTAAATGCGGCACGGATGACGGTGAGTGCCTTACGGACTGTTTCATGCCGGACTTCTGCACGACGAGCGGTAAGCCACGCGTGCATGTCCGCTTTTGTGATGAAGCGGGCGGGGTCATCGGCGCGGCGACCAAGCCATGTGAGGAATTGGTTGTAGTCGGAGCGAGCGTTATCGTAGGTGGCGAGTGAGACGCGACCGAGTTTGCCGGAGAGCATGGTACCGCAGAGGGCGCGCATGGTGGTGTTGTCTTTCGCGTGGTACTGTTCGCGCTCTGCTTGCGCGAGTTCGGCAGCAACGCGTAGGGCAATCGCTTGGGCTTGCTTTGCCGAGATGTTGCGCCCTTGCCAGAGACCGCCGTTGACGGGTACTTTTGTGGAACGCCGCTTTTGCCGACCGTTAGCCCCGATGAAGCTGGCGAAGTAGTACGGGCTTTTGGAGTCCGTGTTGATGGATACGGATGGTAGGATAGATGTCATAGTCTTGCTTAGTCGTAATGGAAATTCGTAAAGTTTCGCTCTTCGTGTAATTTTGTGGAATGAAGAAGCAAACCACTCCTAAAGCCGGTAA
>CAYWNS010000122.1:0-3293 GCA_964459715.1 uncultured Akkermansia sp. | reverse complement strand
CACGCATGGGAGAACCCTTTCCGAAGCCATGTACTCCCGACCCTGCCACTGTGAGTGCGTGATCACATGCCCGCACTGCCCCACCACAATCCCATCACTCCCGTACTTCCCCGCACGTCACCACCGCTCACTCCGCACATCTCTCCATAGCTTCGCCTCCAAATTCCGCGCAACTTCGTTGCGCCTAACTTTAAAATACTTCGCACTTCGCACTTCGTACCTCGTACCTCGTACCTCGTACTTGTGTGGGGGGGGGGGTCTGCGGCGGGCACTCACGCGCCTCCCGCATTGGCGAGGGCGGCATCGCTCGGGGGCAAGAAGTTCTTGAAGCGGGCTTTATCGATTGACTTCATGTACGCTTCCTGCGGGGAAACAATACCCTGCTGAAGTTTTTGCCAGATGGCATCGTCCATGAACTGCATCCCCATGCCCTTACCACCCACAATGACATCCGCGAGTTTTTGTGTCGCGCCTTCGCGGATGATGGCACCGACCGCCGGGGTAGCGAAAAGTATCTCGTTCACCGCAACGCGTCCCGGTTTATCGCATCGCTTCATGAGCAGCTGAGCCACGACACCGCGCAGTGAACCCGCCAACATGGTGCGTGCTTGAGCCTGTTGCTCGGCGGGGAAAACATCGATGATACGGTCAACCGTTTTGCGGGCGTTGTTGGTGTGCAGGGTACCGAAGACGAGCAAACCCGTTTCTGCGGCAGTGAGGGCGAGGGATATGGTTTCCAAGTCGCGCATCTCACCCACCAGCACGATGTCTGAATCCTCGCGGAGTGAAGCCCGCAGCCCATCGGCGAAGGTAGCACAGTTGGTCGGTACCTCCCGCTGAGTAATGATACTCTTCTTGGAGGGGTGAACGAACTCGATAGGTTCTTCGACCGTGATGATATGCCGCGAAAAATTGGAATTGATGTAGTCAACGAGGGCAGCTAGTGTCGTCGACTTACCGGAACCGGTAGGACCGGTAACGAGCACAAGCCCGGCGCGCATCTCCGCAAACCGCTTGATCTGCTCGGGAACATTGAGCTCCTCGAGGGTGAGAATTTTGGTGGGGATGATACGGAAGACGCAGCAGTAACCGCGTTGCTGTTTCATGTAGTTGCAACGGAAGCGCGAGGCGGCATCCATTTCGTAGGCAAAGTCGGCATCGCCGCACTCCTCAAATGATTTCCAGAGTTTCGGAGCACAGATGGGCTGCATGAGCTCCACCATATCCTCATGCGTCAGTATTTCCTGCGCTATGGGGATAATGTCGCCGTGTACGCGAACCTTGGGGGGTTGTCCCTCGGAAAGATGGAGGTCGGAGCCGCCCCTTTCGATGAGCTCATTGAAGTATGCGTGAATTTTGTGTTCCATGGGATGTTAAAGGAGTTAGAGGGAAGATTCAGGGTGGTCACGGAGGAAACGTTCCATGGAGACCTTATCGGTGCTGCGGGTGTCGCATTCTTCGGCGGAAATGATCCCGTTGAGGTAGAGCTCTTGAAGTGAATCATCCATGAGGCGCATGCCGATAGATTTACCGGTCTGAATGATACCGGGTATCATGAACGTTTTGCCTTCGCGAATGCAGTTGGCGACAGCTGCGGTATTCACGAGCATCTCGAGAGCCATGACGCGACCCGTGCCGTCTTTTCGCGGGATGAGCTGCTGGGAGAGCACGCCGCGCAGGGACTCCGAGACCATGATGCGGATGTGCTCCCGCTCGTCCACGGGGAAAGCATCCAAAATACGGTCGATGGTACGCGAGGCGGAGCCCGTGTGCAACGTACCGAGCACGAGGTGCCCGGTTTCTGCGGCTGTGAGTGCCAAGGATATCGTCTCCAAGTTACGCATTTCGCCGACCATGATGACATCCGGGTCTTCACGAAGTGCCGCCCGAAGAGCGCGTCCGAACGATTCTGTGTGGTGGTGTACCTCGCGTTGGTTTACCTGACACCCCGCCGGAGTGAACACCGCTTCGATGGGGTCTTCGAGGGTGATAATGTGGTCGTGGCGGTCTTCGTTGATAAACTGGATAATACTGGCAAGCGTAGTCGATTTACCGGAGCCCACCGCCCCGGTCACCAAGATAATTCCATTCGTGAAACGGGTGAGCGGCTTGATGTACTCCTCCGGCAGATTAATCTCGCTCATGGTGCGGATTTTACTATTGATAATGCGGAAGCAGATATCGTAGCCGAGCCGCTGCTGCACCACGGAAGCGCGGTAGCGTCCGTGCTCATTGGCGTAGGCGAAGTCGGCGTCTCCCAGCTCATTGAGGTGTTTCCAAGACTCCTCTCTTAAAAAGCTTTCGACGAGTGCCTGCGTGTCTTCTTTCGTAAGCAGCGGGGCTCCCTCCCAGATGGGTTGCAGGGTTCCGAAGCGTCGCCAAGAAGGTGCGCAGGCGGTGGGCAAATGGATATCCGAGCACCCGCAGTCTATTCCTTGCTTGAGGTAGGTGTCCACACTCAGTGAAATAATGACGATGAGCGGGTTGCCGTCCTGCTTGTAGATGCGGGCATGGTATTTCCCATCGGGGCACGAAGCGATAAAGTCTACGTAACCTTCGTCCTCCAACGTCTTGCGTTGCTCGGGTGTGGTACAGCTTTCTATCAGCGTCTGCACATTTTCGCTCGTGAGGGGCGGCGAATCATCTTGGATGGGCGTGTAGACTGCGTTTTTCATCCAATATGGCGGCAATCCGCTGCCCAAGTAAAGGGCAGGGCTGAGCACGGTTCGCCCCAATGCCACATAGCGGTCAACTTCGTTAAATATGGGTGGTGTGTCGCTCATGGGTATCTCAATTCCGTTTATACCACAATCCCCATCCTCTGGCGAGCGAAAAATCTCCCACACAAAAAAAAGCCCCAAACGAACTAAGGGGTTAATGGTGGGCGATGACTTTGTCGCGGGAAGACGGGGAGGGGATTAAGTACGAGGTACGAAGTACGAAGTGAAGAAGTTAGGCGCAACGGAGTTGCGCAGGGGAGTTGAAAGGAAGTCAAGCCAGAGCGACGCGTGGGGAATAGATCAAAGCACCCGTGCGGTTGATACCCCTTTAGTACGCAGAGCCATGAAGAAACGCCTACATCGTTCCGCACCCCGGCACAGGTTCCCTGCTCACAAGGCACTACCACCCATCACACACGCTTGCCTCGCACGCCCCCGTTGCCTACCACACCCACCCTTCCCCGGCTTTGCCACTTCGTACTTTTTCCCCCTCACGGTACCCTTACGCCATCCACCACACACCTTTTCCCCACCCAACGCCACCGTCCACCCCGCACGCCACTCCACAGCTCC
>CAYWNS010000121.1:0-3444 GCA_964459715.1 uncultured Akkermansia sp. | reverse complement strand
TCTGTCCCGAATAAATGAAAGGCTTAGTGGTGGGCGGTGACTTTGAGGCAGGAAGGCACGGGGGAGATCAAGTACGAGGTACGAAGTACGAAGTGAAGGAGTGAGGCGCAACGGAGTTGCGCGGGGGGAGTTGGAGGGGAGCAAAGCCAAAACGACGCGAGGGGAATCAATCAATGCCCCCGTGAGGTTAAAGCCCCCTCTTGGTACGCAGAGCGTCTGCAACCCGCATGGGGATTAGTATCGTAGTTTTTTTCGAGAATTTTATTGGGACGGGTGTGGACGAACACACATCTGTCCCGAATAAATGAAAGGCTTAGTGGTGGGCGGTGACTTTGAGACAGGAAGACACGGGGGAGATCAAGTACGAGGTACGAAGTACGAAGTGAAGTAGTTAGGCGCAATGGAGTTGCGCGGGCATGGCGGGAGGAGGCAAAGTCAAAACGACGTGTGGGAACTAAATCCATGCCCTCGTGAGGTTGAAGCCCTCTTAGTACGCAAAGCGTCTCTAACCCGCATGGGGATCAGCATGGCGGCGTTTCCCGAAAATTTTATTGAGACAAGTGTGGTGGGTGTGGGATGCGGACTTGATTTTACGGCATGCTGTGTGTAGAATGTCAAGCATGACCGTGCAAACTAAACGCAGTCTACTGCTGACCATTACCGCTGTGGGTGGAGTGCTCCTTCTGGCTGTGCTCTGCTGGATACACCGCTGCGAGACGGATAGTTACAGTTTGGCAACTATCACGGAGCCGGAGGAGAATCAACAATTTGCGCTTGAGTTCGACTACAATCTGGGGTCTCCCTCACCCTATACCCGGGTTGCTGGGGAGGCGTCCTTCGATCCCCGGACGCGACTGACTGGCGAAGCACCCGTCCACGTACGCATTTTTCCCGGTGGGGGGAAACTTCGCGCATCGCTACTCCTGCCCCCCGAGAGCGATTTGCCAGCCGGGGTGCACGTACTGGGGAAAGTGCAGCAAACGAAACTTGTCCACCGCCGTCACCCGGATGGGTTACGCCATCCATTGCACCTCCTATTGCTTACGTTCGAGTTTTACCACGCAAATGAATCCAAGCCCTTAGCGGTTATTCTTCAGCAGATTGAGCTTGATATGTTGGCAAAGACGGCGGATTATGTACCCATCCTTTCTCCGGAACTTCCGGCTCAGTATCAGGGGCTGGAATTCACGGACTATGGGACAGCGCATCGAGGCGAGCTACCGGGAAAGATCAATGCTCCACCTGTTCCGGCTGCCATTTTACGCATGGTGTATGCATTGGCGGCTGTCGAGTCATACGAGCAGGCTGAAGGGACTGCCCACGCACTGCAAAAGTACGCAGAACAAGTTATTTACCATGAGCCGTTTCCGGGTGTCGATTGGCCGGATAATTGGGGAGAATCCGCAGCGTACGTTCAAGAGGCATCTCATCTTCTCTCTCCTAGCCTCACTTACTTGCGAGAGCACGAGTACTTCCGTTCCCTTGCCCTCCCCAAATTCATCCGCAGTTCCCTCTTTGAGATGATATTCGGCGCGCAGCTCCAACCCATGCCGCAAACTCATCCCAGTGCTGCTCCCGACCCTCGGGGCGAAGGGGAAGACGAGGGCACTGTGTCGCAGGGCGCAACTGCGAAACCGTAGCTGCGGCGGGGAGGAAAAGTAGCGCAAGAAGGACTCCCGCAGTTTAGAGAACCCGCAAAATCGCGATGGGGGCTTGTATGACCTTGCGCAGGTTTAACGACTAAAATTGGGGCATTTCACGGAGAGGCGGAGCTGTGTTATCGGGAGGGGACGGTTGTGGCTCCTGCTGTGCATCACTCGGTGCCGGAGTGGGGGACTGCTCCGACGGGGGAGAATTCCGGGAACCGTGCTGCTGCCACTCATTGAGGGCTGTTTGGAGCTGCATATCCGGGTAGCCGCTGTAGAGGATGCGAGCATGTTCATCCACCAGCACGGCATGCGGCAATTGAGACACACGGTACGCACGACCGGTCGTTCCCTGCTCGTCATCCATGTAACAAGTTTGCACGCCGTTATCGTGCAGCACCTTGAGCCATTCTTCCCTCTCTCCGTGTACGACTATAGGACAAAGCACCAGTTGCGGGTATTGTTTTTTGAGGGAAGCCTGTTTTTGCATGATGGACAGACCGACATCCTCTCCCGGGTCCCAGAAAAAGAGGAGATTTGCCTTGCCCGCCACCGGGAACAGTTGCTCGGTGCCCTGCGTATCTGACACTTTCAACTGCGGCGGGATGGCACCGATATCCAACACTTTCATACGGTAGATCAACTCCTGCGCGGCATCTGTCAAACTCACGGGACCGAATCGCTGCTCCGGGGGTGCAAGTTGGAGAGCTTGCCGAATCAGGGAGAGACGTTTGGCACGGGCGCGCGCCGGACCACCTTCTTCATCCACCAAGTTACGGTTTGCAAGCATCACACTCATCGCAAGAGCGGCACCCGCTCGCGCTGCGGGGTATGTGTTGTGTGTGTATATCTTTTGCAGGACATCGTATACATCCTTTGAGCTATTCCCCGCGAGTACGGCACATGCATCGGCAATGAGCGGCGAACTGTAATGCTTATTTTTGACGGAATCGAGTAAGGCTTGTGCATACACCGGCAATTTTTGCGGTGAGTCCTCAAAAAGCTTGGCAAGTACCTCCGGGCGATTCAGAAACCATACTACCGCCGGAGCTGCCCACTCCTCATCGAACTCATACGTGGCGACTTTACGCGCCCCTTTGCCCGCGCTTTTGCCCCTTCGTTCCCCCGGCTGCAGCGGTACCTCTCGAGTCCCGGTGCGTGTACGAATCGCTTTCCAAAGTGCTGCCGCCACCTCACCTGTGGAAGGAGGTGGCAGAGACTTGCGTTGCTCGGGCGTCGTCGCTACGCTGAGAGCCGCTTGGTACTCAGCTTCTTGCTGCTTCCACATGTCCAAAGCTTGGCGCATGCTCTGCTCATTGGCGGGGCAGAGCTGCGAAACAGCCCCCGCAGTTACCAGCACAATGCCCACTACATGTCCCCTCTTCATGCCGGTCATTATAGCACGCCGCTCCATCTCGGCAAGACCAAACCATGTACGCACCGACGAACACACATCTGTCCCAAATAGATTAAAGGCTTAGTGGTGGGCGGTAACTTTGAGGCAGGGAGACACGGGGGAGATCAAGTACGAGGTACGAAGTACGAAGTACGAAGTGAAGGAGTTAGGCGCAACGGAGTTGCGCGGGGGGAGTTGGAGGGGAGCAAAGCCGAAAACACGTGTAGGGGATCAATCCATGCACTCGTGAGGTTGAAGCCCCCTTGGTACGCAGAGCGTCTGTAACCCGCATGAGGATTGGCACGGCGGTGTTTTGCGAGATTTTTACTGGGACAGGTGGGGGTAAGCACATCTGTCCCAAATAGATTAAAGGCTTAGTGGTGGGCGGTAACTTTGAGGCAG
>CAYWNS010000120.1:0-3503 GCA_964459715.1 uncultured Akkermansia sp. | reverse complement strand
CGTACTTCGTACCTCGTACTTGATCTCCCCCGTGTCTTCCTGCCTCAAAGTCACCACCCACCACTAAGCCTTTAATTTATTTGGGACAAATGTGGTTGTTCGCTTCGTGCTTCCACATTCTGCTTGCCATTCTCGGGAAGCTGTGGCAGAATGTTGGGGTATGGGGAAGAAGAATAGGCTTTGGGTTTATATTTGCCTGATGCTGCTCGGGGCGGGCGGGTGTCAGCAGCAGAATGCGGAGCCCGCGTTGCGCGCGCCGCGACTAGTGCAATTCCATCCGATGACGAAGCCGATCAGTCCGCGCAGTGTGACGCAGTTGGCGCGGGAGGCGAACATCAAGATACGCATGGTACCGGCGAATTCGCGGCAGAGACGAGCGGCGAAACGGATACGCCCCACATTTCTGACAATACACAGCACGGCGAATCATTCCTCGTCGGCAACGGCGATGCAGCACTCGCGAGCACTGTGTCGGGGAGCGTTCTCCAATCGTAGTTGGCATTTCACCGTAGACCAATACATGGTCGTGCAGAATTTGCCACTCACGGAAAGTGGATGGCATGCGGGAACAGCGGCGGGGAATAATAACTCCCTCGGGATCGAGATGTGCGAATGTGAGAATCGTGGGCAAAATCACTTTCGGACGTGGGATAGGGCAGCCAAGTTGACAGCTGTGCTCATGAAGCGGTACAACATCAACTTGCGCCACGTGGTACCGCATTATCATTGGACAAGGAAGAATTGCCCAACACCGCTGCTCACCAACGGGCGACCCGGACCCAAGTGGGGATGGTTCCTATCGCGCGTAGATTACTACTACCGCTGCATTAACGGAGGAAGACCCAATCGCTGATGGCTGACAACCAACCGCTTTTGCCGAGCACAGCGTTGGACACACTGTCGTTTCTGAGTGTGCGTGGGCTCA
The DNA here is from genome assembly GCA_964459715.1 of uncultured Akkermansia sp. Taxonomy (GTDB): domain Bacteria; phylum Verrucomicrobiota; class Verrucomicrobiia; order Verrucomicrobiales; family Akkermansiaceae; genus Akkermansia. The sequence continues at coordinate 2,578 of CAYWNS010000120.1, read as the reverse complement.
AAGCCCTGCGCGCGTCCGGGTTCTCAGATGTAGGGGATGTGCTACGGGTACCCCCGCGTCGGTATGAGGACCGCCGTAATTCTCCGCCCCTCGCGTCGTTGTCCAACGGCGAGAATGTCTGCCTACAACTGCGCGTCTATGCTGCCGGGTGGAGGATATCCTACAAGCGATATTACGAGCTGAGTGCCGGGGCAGCGGATGAGCCTAACGGGGCACGGGTGCTGCTCCGGTGGTATAATATGCCATACGTTTCCAAACTTTTGGCGGTTGGGATGCTGTTGTCGGTGTACGGCAAATTGCGCTATCATTCCGGGCAGTGGGTCATTTGTAATCCGGATTTCGAGGTTCTGAACGACGAGGAGCAGGCGGGGCTGCGACTGGCGGCGGCGGCTCTCGGTGAATCCGTAGAGGATGCTCAGCCTACCCCGCGTTTCATCCACACCGGACGCATCGTGCCCATCTACAGGTCTATCCTCGGGATATCCGCGCGCAGCCTGCGCGAGTTCATTTACGAGATGCTCGCCCGACTCGCCCCCGATGGCGAGTGGGAGGACTTCGACCCCGCCCCGACTTACCCCTTGCACCGTGCCCTGCGAGACCTGCATTTCCCGCCGGATGATGCCACCGCCCACAAAGCTCGCCTCCGCTTTGCGCTCTCGGAGTGTTTTGCCCGTCAATTCGCGGTGGCGTGGCGTCGCCGGATGGCACATGCCAAACCGGGGCAGATCACGGTCACGACCGACTTCTATTGCCGGGAGCTCCTGCAATCTCTGCCGTTCCGACTGACGGCGGCGCAGCGTCGCTGTATCGCCGAAATTCGCGCCGATATGGCACGTCCATCGCCCATGAATCGGTTGCTGCAAGGCGATGTCGGGAGTGGAAAGACGCTCGTGGCCCTCTGCGCCATGCTCCTGTGCGTCGAAAGCGGAAAGACAGCCGCCCTCATTGCCCCAACCCAAATCCTCGCTGAGCAACATTACCAAAATTTTTGTCGTCTGTTGCGGGGGACGGATATCCGAATATCCCTGCGCACCGCCGGACATGCGGATGATTCAACCCTCGTTTTGGAGTCCGACGCCGAGAGCTCGAAGGATGCCGCCCTGCCGCGTCTGCTCATCGGCACTCATGCCTTGCTCTACCCCAAAAATCGCCCCACTGACCTGGGGCTTGCCGTCATCGATGAGCAGCATAAATTCGGAGTCATGCAGCGGGAAAAGTTCATCCGCTCCGGGAAGAATCCGGATGTACTCGTCATGACGGCTACACCTATACCACGTACGCTCACGCTGACTATCTACGGGGATCTGGATGTGTCGATCATCGATGAACTGCCGCCGAACCGGGGACAGGTGGTCACCGCATTCCGCAACCCGCACCGGATGAAACGTATTATCAGTTTTCTGCGCGGTGAGCTCGCGGCGGGTCGCCAAGCATACATTATCTCCCCGCTGATCGAAAAGAGTGAGGTCAGCGAGCGAGCCGCCGCCACCGCCGAGGTCGAGCACTGGCGCACACTCCTCTCGGATGCCCGGATCGGACTCTTGCACGGTCGCATGCCCCTCCAGGAGAAAGAATGCGTCATGCAGGACTTCCGGAGCGGCGTTACCCAAGTTCTCGTGGCAACAACTGTGGTGGAAGTGGGGGTGGATGTCCCGAATGCTACTGTCATGCTCATCAATGATGCCGGGTCTTTCGGACTCTCGCAACTCCACCAGCTGCGCGGACGAATCGGGCGCGGTGCTCAGAAGTCCTACTGCATCCTGCTCTCGACGGCAGCTGCCGATGACCCCGCCCGGGAAAAGTTGCAGGCTCTGTGCGCGACTTCCAATGGCTTCGAAATCGCCGAGTATGACCTCCGTCTGCGAGGTCCGGGCGATGTACTCGGTACCGTCCAAAGCGGTCTCTCTGCCGTCAATTTCCCCGAATGGCTCACCGATACCCGACTCATCTACCGCGCCAATGAAATTGCCGCAAACATCCTCCGCTCCGACCCCGCTCTCTCTCGCCCCGAACACGCCGCCCTCCGTCGCCGTATGGAGAATTCCCCCAACGAGGCATTACCGGCGTAAAACAACGAGGAGTACGAAGTATGCGGAGCTGGGGAATCGTGCATGTGTAATGTCACAGCTCGGCGCAAGTCCCCCATCTGACACGTCCAAAAAAATGAGCGATTTTCGATTCCTGCTCATCTTCCATTCTTTCAGTTGCTCTAAAAGTCTCTTTCTCTGTTGCTTTTATACATATCTCCTCCCCTTCATGCAAGAAAAATTGCACGTTTTGGGGAGGAATATCGGACCAATTCTGCACGTTTTGGGGAGGAATATCAGACCATTTCTGCACGATTTTGTGAGGAATATTGAACCAATTCTGCACATTTTTGGGGGGAATATCAGACCATTTCTGCACATTTTGGGGAGAAACCTCCCCTGTCCCAAGAAGTTTTGCAACTCGCCGCTATATCAGTGCCTACGCGAGGTTCACACGCTCTGCGTGCTAAGGGTACCTCGACCTCACGGACGCATGGATTTATTCCCCTCGCGTCGTTTCGGCTTTGCCTTCTCTCGCCATGCCCGCGCAA
>CAYWNS010000119.1:0-3530 GCA_964459715.1 uncultured Akkermansia sp. | reverse complement strand
CATAGAAATCGAATTGGACGGATCGAAAGTGCTCACCCTCGTCAAAAATGTGCAGTATAATCACCTCACAGACAGTATTGTGCACATCGACCTTCAGGCTGTCACCCCTGAGTCCATCGTATTTGCCAAAGTGCCCGTACACCTGAAGGGCTCTCCGGTAGGTGTGGCTATGGGCGGTCAGGTGCAGCAGCTGGTTCACGAATTGCCTGTCCGCTGCGCCGTGCAAGACCTGCCGGATGTAATCAGCGCGGATATTTCTGCCCTCGCTCTCGGTGAGTCCTTGCGGTTGTCGCAGATTTCCCTCCCGGATAAGGTTACCACGCCGTTCAACGGAACTGTGGTGCTCGTTTCCGTCGTGAAATCTTAGCCGACCACCACCAACCGGCGAACTTTTATCCGTAGCGTTACTCGCTACACGCGTCTGCGCTGCATCATTGTGCTGCGTCTTTCTTGATTTTGTTACTCCGCACCTCGTACTCACTACACCGAGACCGCCGCGAAAGCTCGCGGCGGTCTCGTGACTTAAACTACAATTTATCCTACCGTCTTACTTAGACGGGGAGCTCATGGCTTCTTCCACAGCGACAGCTACGGAAACGGTAGCCCCGACCATGGGGTTGTTGCCCATACCGATCAGCCCCATCATTTCCACGTGAGCGGGCACGGAGGATGATCCGGCAAACTGGGCATCACTGTGCATGCGTCCCAAGGTATCGGTGAAGCCGTAGGAAGCGGGACCGGCAGCCATGTTATCCGGGTGCAGTGTACGCCCTGTACCGCCACCGGACGCCACAGAGAAGTATTTCTTACCCGCGAGCACACATTCTTTCTTGTATGTGCCTGCCACGGGGTGCTGGAAGCGGGTAGGATTCGTGGAGTTGCCCGTGATCGACACATCCACGCCCTCCAACCACATGATCGCCACGCCCTCGCGCACATCATCCGCTCCGTAGCAATTCACCTTCGCGCGCTCCCCGGAGGAAAACGACGTCTTTTTCACCACTTCCACCTTGCCGGTGACGTAGTCGAACTTGGTTTGGCAGTAGGTGAACCCGTTGACGCGCGAAATAATGTATGCCGCGTCCTTACCCAACCCGTTCAGGATAACACGCAGGGGCTTTTTACGCACTTTGTTTGCTGATTTGGCAATGCCGATGGCACCTTCAGCTGCGGCAAAGGACTCATGCCCTGCCAAAAAACAGAAACAATCTGTCTCCTCGCGCAGCAGCATAGCGGCGAGGTTTCCGTGACCGAGCCCCACCTTGCGGTCATCCGCCACCGACCCGGGAATGCAGAAACTCTGCAACCCCTCACCGATTGCTTCAGCGGCATCGGCAGCTTTGGTGCAGCCCTTCTTAATCGCGATGGCCGCCCCCACCGTGTATGCCCATCCGGCATTTTCAAAGGCGATATTCTGGATACCGCGCACAATAGCTCGCACATCTATCCCCTTTTCCAAACAAACCTTCTCCGCGTCCTCGCAGGATGTCATCCCGTACTTTTGCAGAACGGGGAGTATTTGGTTGATGCGTCGATCGTAGGATTCAAATAGTGGCATATTTCAAAATGGGTTAAGGTTTCTTACTCGTGGCGGGGGTCAATGTACTTTGCCGCCCCCTCAAATTGTCCGTAGGTCCCGGTGTACTTCTTGTACGCTTCGTTGGCATCCACGCCCTTCTTAATCTCTTCCATCATGGGTCCGACTTTCACGTACTGGTAGCCGCAGATTTCATCATCGGCATTCAGCGCAAGCTTGGTGATGTAGCCTTCCGCGAGCTCGAGGTAGCGTGCCCCCTTCGCCAGAGTGCCGTACAGCGTACCCGTCTGCGAGCGCAATCCCTTGCCCAAGTCCTCCAGTCCCGCACCGATGGGTAAGCCCCCCTCAGAATACGCGCTCTGCGTGCGTCCGTACACGATCTGCAGGAAAAGCTCTCGCATAGCGGTATTGATGGCATCACACACCAAATCCGTGTTGAGTGCTTCCAGCACCGTCTTGCCGGGGAGTATCTCGGATGCCATAGCAGCGGAATGCGTCATCCCGGAGCACCCGATGGTCTCCACCAGTGCCTCTTGGATAATGCCATTTTTCACATTCAGGGTGAGCTTACATGCCCCCTGTTGCGGCGCGCACCAACCCACGCCGTGAGTCAGTCCGGATATATCTTCTATCTTCTTGGATGCGGTCCACGCCCCTTCCTGCGGGATGGGCGCAGGGCCGTGGTCACAGCCCTTCTTCACGCAACACATGTGTTCAACTTCAGTCGTATATTGCATAGTCGTGCCTTTCGTGGTCTCGATAAAGCGTGTCACCACGCCCGTGCGCAGTGCCTCCGCCCCGTCACACTCATTCTACCATCTTTTTCCCTTTTGTCAATACCTCCCAACCCGCCAAATTGGTCCAAGGAAAATCAAATACTCAGAACGGAGCGAACGAGAAGTACGAAGTAGGTGACTATTACCCCGTCCGCCAGCAAGTCATTTATCTCCTCAACATCACGACAAAATAGAACGTGTACCCTAGCAACCAATAATTCCGGAGTCAACGCCGCTTTTCCGCAATTCCTGCACAACCACTTGTTCAACCCTGTCCCAATAAAATTTTCGAAAAGTGCCGCCATGCTAATCCCTATGCGGTCTACAGACGTCCTGCGTACTAAGGAGCTTCAACCTCACGGGTGCAAGGATTTATCCCCTACGTGTCGTTCCGGCTTTGCCTCCCTCCAACTTCTCTGCGCAACTCCGTTGCGCCTAACTCCTTCACTTCGTACTTCGTACCTTGTACCTCGTACTTAGTCCCCTCCCCGTTTCCCCGCCTCAAAGTCATCGCCCACCACTGAGCCCTTAACTTATTCGGGACAGATTTGGGTGATGACACATTTCTGCAACTTTTGGACTTGCGCATCGATGCCAAATTCACTACAATGCGTGTGGGGTCGTAGCTCAGTGGTTAGAGCAGGGGACTCATAATCCCTTGGTCGTGGGTTCAAGTCCCTCCGACCCTATGCGGCGCACATCCACGTGCGCCTAGCTTTTTCGCCTCCGCGCTTCCCTGCCGCAAAGCCATCGCCCCACCACTAAGTCCTTAATTTGGGGTCAATTCAAAATTATGTGGAATTTGGGTTTTTAGGTGGAGAGATGCCCGCATTCCATGAGGACACGGAGGCGGTAATTGGCGAAGCAGCGGTAGCCGTAGGCACGGCGTTGGATGAGTTTCATTTTGCGATGGAATCCTTCGGTGATGCCGTTGTTTTTGCTGAAACGCCACATTCGGATGATGGGCTCAAACCATTCACTGAGCGTTTTAGCAAGCTTTCGCCAGATGTGGTGTGAGGTGTGGCGCAGCGCATCCATCATCCGCTTGAGTTGGCGTAAGGGTTTTCTGCATGCTTTTTTGGTGAGTGCTTTGAGGTTAAGCAATTTAGAGAGCTTGACTTTGAAGTCGTAAGCTGGTTTGAATGTGCTGTGCATTGCCAAGATTTGGGTCAATTCAAAATTATGTGGAATTTGGGTTTTTAGGTGGAGAGATGCCC
>CAYWNS010000118.1:0-3569 GCA_964459715.1 uncultured Akkermansia sp. | reverse complement strand
GGAAAGATGGAGTATCGAGGGGTCTTTTTTCGATTAACAAGTGGCAAACTCGGGTGGAACCTCTTCGGTACCGCCGACCCCGAAGGTGCCGACTTCCGCGCCTGCGCCAACTTCGGTCCCATCTACCAAAAATACTAATTTCCACCGGCACCCCCGCTGCCCCTTACTTCCGTTCCCTCTGCGTCTTCCTGCCGCAATGTCGTCGCTTTGCCTTGGACTTTTATTTTTCTCGGGACGAGCGAGACCAAATGGCTGTACACTCGGGGAATGATGTGGTATAGTACCGGTGCGCTCGGGGAGTGAGTTATGGAAATACTGCCGTACAGGTACGAAAATGTGGATGCTCTCGACTTTCTGAAAAGGGAGAAAGGTGGGAGCGTGGATTTGGTGATCACTTCGCCGCCCTACAATATAGGAAAGGAGTACGAGATGCGGACGAGCATCCAAAAATATCTCGACCGACTCAGACCTATCTGTGAGGAGTTGGTTCGCGTCCTGTCAGATACAGGCTCAATATGCTGGCAGACAGGTAATTATGTAGAGCGTACAAACAAAAGTAAGGGTGAGGTCTTTCCCTTGGATATTTTCTTTTATTCCATGTTCAAGGACCTCGGGTTAAAGCTACGCAACAGGATCATCTGGAAGTTCGGTCACGGTTTACAATGCAAAAACCGGTTTTCCGGCAGATATGAGACAATCCTCTGGTTTACAAAGTCTGATGACTACACATTTAACCTTGACCCGGTGAGAATTCCGGCTAAATACCCCGAAAAAAAGTACTTTAAGGGAAACAAAATCGGACAGTATTCATGCAATCCTCTGGGGAAGAACCCGGAGGATGTCTGAAGCGGCTATCTCAGCCATAGATGCCAATTTGTATGTCAAAGAGAGTAAATAACTTCACACTCCACCAATGAAAACGGGAAACTCCGTATTATGCCTAGATTGCGGTGCCACAAACGTGCGGGCGATGCTTGTGAGCGAGCGCGGCGAAATTCTCGCGAAAGCGGGACGCGCAAATGCCACTGACCCCGGAGCGGAAGATGCCGCTTACCACGTGTGGAATGTGGAGCGCATCCTGTCGCAGCTCGCGGAATGTTCTCGCGAGGTGCTGGCTGTGTACGGCGGCGCGGCGGTGCGGGCAGTCACCATCACCACCTTCGGGGTGGACGGTGCTCTCGTAGATGCCAACGGGGAGCTGCTCTACCCGGTGATCTCGTGGAAATGTCCGCGTACAGCCCCGGTGATGAAACACATCGCCAAATACATGAGTCCGCGCAAGTTGAGCAGCATCTCCGGCGTGGGCGACTTCGCTTTCAACACGCTCTACAAACTTATTTGGCTGCGCGAGAATCGCCCGGAGTTGCTTACTAAAGCTCACGCTTGGTTGTTTATATCTAATATCTTAGCCCATCGTCTCACGGGGAAGATGGCGACGGACCGCACCATGGCGGGTACCTCGCAAATGACGAATTTGGGTACGGGCAGCTGGTCCGATGAGATTTTGGACGCGGTGGGACTCCGCGCTTCCCTTTTCGCGCCGATAGTCAATGCCGGTGAAGTGATTGGGGCGTTGACAAAGGACGCGGCGGAGCTCCTGGGCTTGCCCACCGGAGTGCCGGTTGTATCCGCCGGGCATGACACGCAATTTGCGCTGTTCGGAAGCGGTGTACGGGAGAACCAGCCCTTCCTCTCCAGTGGTACGTGGGAAATCCTGATGCTGCGCACGGCGAACGCCAAGCTGAGCGATGAGGACTATGATGCCGGAGCGACGGTGGAGTACGACAGCCGCCCCGGTCTGTTCAACCCCGGTTTGCAGTGGATAGCCGGTGGCATCATTGAGTGGGTGAAAACCACCTGCTACCGCAATGAAAGCTACGATACTATGGACGCGGAAGCCGCCGCCATCCCCCCGGGCTGCGATGGCGTCTCGCTCTCCCCGGATTTCCTGCCCGGCGACCCCGTGCCCGGTTGCATCCGTGGGCTTGTGCTGGGTCGTTCTCGGGCGCACATTTACCGTGCCGCCATGGAAGCCCTCACCCTGCGTCTCAAACACCGCCTACGCAAGCTCGAAAAGGTCGGTGCCTTCACCGCTGAGGAGCTACTGCTCGTGGGCGGCGGCGCAAAAAACAAGGTGTGGACACAAATGCGGGCGGACATGCTGGGCATTCCGATCCGCATCCCGAAAGTCACTGAAAGCACGGTACTGGGTGCTGCCATGTACGCGTTCGCCGGTGCCGGTGTGTTTGCCTCTGCGGAAGATTGCCGCAATGCCTTCGCCATCACCTACGATTCCGTCTCCCCCGGCGCACAACGCTCGTCCTACGCCGCCCACGAATAAACACTCCCGCCCCCCTTACCCCACGCTTCGTACCCCGTATTTGCTGCGGGCATCTGCGGAAGGCATTACCCGCCCAAAACTTCGGCACCACACACCCGCCACTCCCCGGCTCCGCTACTTCGTACTTCGTACTTCGTACCTCGTACTTAGCCTCCCTCCCCGCCCCCTACGGTTATTCCCCCTCCCCTGTTCCCGCCCGACACCTCGTCCCCCCTTTCTTTTCCCCCCCCGGCTCCGCTACTTCGTACTTCTCATTGGGTAATGATGTATGCTCGTTGTGCGTATCTCATTTCAAATGCGATATACCCTAATATAGCCACTCCTTACAGGTTGTCAACACTTTATATTTTCTGACCATTATTTTGTCACCCGAAGGGACGGTGCCTTTTTTTTCCCTCGCACCGAGCTCAATGTATTTTTTTTAGGGAAAAGTCACTTTTTTTGCTTGCGCACAGCATTTGAAATAAGATATACTGACAACTGAAGCATCCCGCGATGAATTCCCGACTGTGGGGTCGGTGTGTTCTTTGCGCCTAATCTTTAACACAATATACAGAGACCATGAAACTCCACTTGCCCTACAGACTCCGCAAGGCACTTCTGGCGTGCCTTGCCGCGCTCGCTCTGCCTGCCACCCTGCCGAGTACACTGTGTACCGCATCCGGGGTCGCGGCACTCTCGTACCTCGTCGGCGCACAGGCAAGGGCGGACAATCTTACGGTGGGACCAGAGCAGGCGCAAGGGAATGGTCCAACGGCTAGTGGGGATGCATCGTACGATAATTTAATTCTCGGCGGTAGTACAAGTGGTGATTACAAGGGCTTATGCCTCAGCACGCACACTGTGACCATCACCGGCGAGCTTCAAGATACAAGTGATCAGAACTACGACTTTCGAGTGGATGGCGAGGGTACGCTCGTGCTGGAGGGAGGTGGAACCATGGGGGGCACTTTCGCGGCGTTCAACAAAGCCCATATCAAACTCGGTACGGCGAGTGAGAGCGCAACTCTCTCCGTAGGGAAACTCGGCGGCAATGAATTTTACATTGAGGCAGCGGGTGACCAAGAGGTCACTTTGAAGATTACCGCCGGAGACGAGACTGCGGGAGCCTTGGGGCAAAATGGTGCGCATTCCTCTATCGGGAATCATGTGACTGTGGATTTGACGGGGACGGAAGGAGCAGGGGTAACGCAGCGGTTTTCCGGTGTAGATTTTGCGGTGGGTTCGA
>CAYWNS010000117.1:0-3654 GCA_964459715.1 uncultured Akkermansia sp. | reverse complement strand
TACGTGGCGGCGGGTAAATTGGATGCCTACATCGAACAGGGCATCCACCTGTGGGACTTTGCCGCAGCACAGGTTATCCTTCAAGCTGCGGGCGGCGCGTTCGAGTTCAGTCCGTTCGCGGACGACCCTCTCACCGGGGACGTGCTGGCGTGGAACGGCAAACTGCCACTGCACGCGGCCCTCGCCCTTCCTTCCTCTGCCCCATGAACCGCTCCCCTTCCCCTCGCGTCCTAGCTTGGCAGTGCCTGTGCCGTTGGCACAGTAGCCAAGGTACCTTTGCCGACTCTCTCATTCACCACTGCGGAAGTGGACTGAGCCACGCCGATCGCGGTATGCTTCAAGCCATTGTGCTGGGTACCCTGCGCCACCTCCGCCGCCTAGAGCACATCCTCTCCGTTCTGCGCGGAAATCGGCACTTGGAAGACGAGGCGCGTTGGCTCCTGCTCAGTGGTCTCTGCCAGCTCATCGTCCTTGAATGGTCGGAGTACGCCGTCGTCCACGAGCTGGTAGAGCTCGCCCCGCGTCGCCTCAAGGCTATGGTAAACGGCGTACTGCGCGAAGCCCAACGCCGCCGCGAGCAATGGTCACAGGAGCTCGCCTCTCTCCCCCTCGGGGTACGCTTCTCCATGCCCGATTGGTTGGTAGACCGCTGGCTCGCCCGCTTCGGTGAGCAGGATACCTGCCGTCTCCTCAGCCGTTTTAATCAGCCTCCCGACATTTTCCTGCGTGTCAATTCCCTCAATCCACCTTCATCCATCCCCGAGCATTGGCTCCCCCTCCCGAACCTGAGCGGCTGGTTCCGGTTGTCCGGCGGTCCCCTCCCACTCGCGGAATTGCGCGCCGGTCAGGTCTATGCCACGGACCCCGCCACGCGCGTCAGTGTCGAACTCCTCGCCCCGGCTGTCGGCGAAGTCATTTTGGACACCTGCGCTGCCCCCGGCGGGAAATCCGCCGCCATCCTCGCCGCCGTCGGTGGTCAGTGTTCGCTGCTGTGTACGGATGCCGACGCGGCGCGTCTGCCCATGCTGCGCGGTAATCTGGAAAAGACGCGCTCCGGTCACCCGGCGCGGGTGCAGCTCATGGACTGGACACGCCCCTGCCCCAATCACCTGCTCGCCTCATTTGACGCTGTTCTAGCGGATGTGCCGTGCAGTAACACCGGTGTGCTTCAACGGCGCGTCGATGCCCGCTGGCGTCTTTCGCCCAAAGAGCTGAGCCATCTCGTCTCAACCCAACTGAGTATCGCCGAGCACGCCATGCAGGCTGTCCGCCCCGGCGGTCGCTTCGTTTACTCCACCTGCTCCATCGAGCCCGAGGAAAATGAGGAAACGGTGCGGCACCTCCTCGCAAACCACCCCGGCTGGTCCCTTGTCCGACAGCAGCTCATCCTCCCTCACCGTGAAAATACCGATGGTGCCTATGCCGCCTTACTGCAAGCACCCATCTGAAGTACCTCGTACTTCTCGTTGGCTTCATACCCCGTACTTATGGTGGGCTATTTCCTGCGACACAGTTTTCGTTCTACTCCAAACCATTTATCTTACCCGGGGCAGGTTTGTTTGCCGCTCATTTGAGGAGATCATCGATAATACGAGTTGAGACGTACTCGGCACCCTCAGCCGAGAGGTGATTCGAATCGTGGTAGAAGAGCTTGTTGTCGATGATGCCATGGAAGAAGCCTTGGCGGTCTAGGTGGGGATGAATGAGCACGACGCGGGCACCGGTGGAGGAGGCTACCCGGTACAGCAGGTCGAGAGAAGGTTTCTCAGCGGCAGTGAATTCCGCCTCAGAGATGTCCGCCTCAGCAGAGGAGGTGTCCAAACCGAGCACGATACGGCGGCGGATTTCTGAACCCGGGGAGCATTTGAGAACCGGCACGGGACCAAGGAGAATGACTTGTTTGCCGAGAGCGCGAATTCGGCGGCAGGTCGCGGTGAGTCCCTCTTCGAGGAGTTGGGGGTTGGCAGAATCGTCGTGGGGAAGTGGCGAGTTGACGCGATAAAGCAGTTGATGGGAACCGGTCGCGGACATCCGTGTATCCCAGCGGCAAAGTATGATAACCGTGCGAATGGAAGGCGCATCCTTGAGCCAAGCGAGGATGTCATCTGTGGCGTTGTAAAAGGTGTTGGTGATGTTCACGCCGGAGAGCGGACAGGTTTTGCAGCCGAACGCAATGCCTTCTAATTTGCAGGAGCGGAAAACGGCATCGAGCCCGCCTTTCAAAGCTTCCGCGTGCGAATCGCCCACCAGAAAGATGGTAGGCGGCGTGTTGCCCGTTCCGAGAATTTCCAGAACATCGCGCAGGGGCTTACCCTTCTCATCCGGTACGTCTACTTGTCGTAACCCGAAACGACCGGGGGACCACTTTTTCAACTTAGCCGGGAAATCCAGCGACGCGTAACGATTCGCGTCCTGGTGAATCAGATGGACCAGCCCGCGAGTTCTGAAGAGGAGAGCTCCGACGCCACCGACCAACGCGCAAACTAGCAATAAACCGAGAAATGCTTTTCTGAAGGTGATGCGTTTGTTCCGGCGAATGGGCATTTCCACGAAGTACCACGAAAGCCAGGCGAGGAGTAGTGAGAGGAGGGCGGCCGCCACCAATACCATGGGCGGAATCACTTTCCCTCCGTAGCAATAACGCATAAAGGCGATCACGACCCAATGCCACAGGTAGAGGGAGTAGGACAACCGCCCCAAACACACCGGCACACGAGCGGAAAGAAGTCGCCCTACACTCCCGGTACCGCCGAAATAAATTGCCAGACCTGCCCCCGCGACTGCCCACAATGCCCCCCTGCCGGGAAAATGTCCCCCTGCATCGATTACCGAGAATGACAGGAAGATACACAGGAGACCTACCCAAGCGGCAGGACGCGATGCCAAGTGCAGGAGACGTGATTTGCTTTGCGACAGAGCGGGCAGCCCGGCGATGATCACCCCGAGCAACAACTCCCACGCACGCGACTCCAAGAAATAAAAAGCCTTGATGTGGTGCCTGACAGTGGGTGAAATCAGCAAGCGTTCCGCGTCGAGGAAAGATACGACCAATAGCAAACCGAGCAGAGGCAAAAGCCACTTGCGCCGAAGTTTCCACAGCAAAAGCATGAGTACGGGCACCGCGATGTAGAACTGCTCTTCCACGCTCAGGGACCACAGGTGCATCAGAGGATGTGTGTCGGCATCTCCCGCAAAGTAATCCCCCAAAAACTTGTAGCAAAAGAAGTTGGCAAAGAAGTAGGCACTTCGCAAGGCAGCATTCCCCAGAGATTCCAAAGGTTCATAATGGTACAGCATGAGACCCGTCATTAACGTGGCACAAATGACGGTGAAATACGCGGGCATGATACGCTTGATTCGGCGTGTGTAGAAGGTTGCCATCGAAAAACACTCGTTGCGCAGGTCCTTGAGAATACCGCCGCCTATCAGGTAGCCGGAGATAACGAAAAACACATCCACTCCTGTGAACCCACCGGGACATAGCTGCTCCCGCAGGTGGTAGAGCATAACACCCAGTACTGCTATCGCCCGCAGTCCGTCAATATGCGGGATGTACGTCCCTCGTATCACCTGCTGTGCGTAATTCTCTCCCTCTTTCTCCATCGCTTCCAAAATGTGTTCCGTGGACATTCTAGCGTATTCCGAATACGTACG
>CAYWNS010000116.1:0-3795 GCA_964459715.1 uncultured Akkermansia sp. | reverse complement strand
AACGATGCGCTGTTGGTTGCAGCGGATGAAGCAATGAGCTCCCTACCGAAAGAAAAACGACTCGCGCGGATTGCTCTGGCTATGGGTTTGTGTTATCTGGACCACAGGGATGCGGGATGTGCAGGTGGATACCTGAATCCAACAACAACTATTATTCTGCCGGACGGATCAAAGCACAACGGGCAGGAATTTGTCGGCGAGACACCGGGGCTCTTGCAGCAAGTACCCCACGAGGCGATTCTGGAGTATTATCGGCAACCCATCGAGCAAATGGCGAGAGCAGTGGCAAAGGAGCGGTTCAAAGAAATGCCACCCATGCTGCGCGATCTGTTGCGTGCACGGCTTTCCCGTAAGCTCCTCAAACTCGATGGTTCACCGGCAGAGATCGCGGAGGGGGTAAGTACTGCCCAAACCTTTGATCGCACGTGGAAGGTGCCGATGGATGCGGTAGATCACCAAAAGACTTATTTTAAGGATTCAAAGGGACAGAGTATTCCTTATCGTGTTGTCGAGACGTACTCCACGAACTGCCTGCAAACGCTTATACTGGTGAATCTCTGTGCGCAAATTTTAGGTAAGGAGGAAACGGTAAATCTGATACCGTCCGGGGATGTGGAAACAAAAGTCGATGATACTGCGTCCGATAACATAGATGGTACCACCGAGGAGGAGGGTGTTCCGTCAAGCCAAACAGCCTTGGGTAATGCCACACGAGAGGGAGCAGACACACCGCAGGACAAACTGCTGGCGCAGGGACAGACCGCACTCAGAGAGATGCCCACAGAGCAGCGATACGCATGGCTGGCGGAGGGAATGGGCTTCTGTTTCACGGAAGACGGAACTCCTGCGTATCAATCCGAGCGCACAGCTAATGCGAATGCCGTGTATGTGGATGCACAAGGGAAGGTACGCAAGTCGACGGAGGTGCCCGGCAGGGATTCGACGGAGTGGACAGCCGCTACAAATGCCGCCCGCATAGTTGGCTATGACCTGCTCACGACCCCATGCAAGGGAGAAATCCGACAGCTAGCTGTGCAGACAAGTAAACACATCCTGACGAGCATGCCGTCCGAACTGAGACAGACGTGGCTCGCCGAGCGCAATAAGTTTTTCTTCATGTCAAACGCAGGTAATCTGTGTTCCGGATATGATTGTACGCTCGAGAGTGGAGTCAAGATTTCGTTTCAAGGTACGGGAGACAATTATGGGAAATGTATGTACTACGATCCGAGCGGAAAAATTATGCCTACGGCAGCTGCAGAAAACGTATGGAGTAAACGCTGGTCTCTTCTGTACTACTGTGAAATTGTGGCGGGAATTGAGGCAATTAACGCACAGTTCTCCGCAGAGGTGGAAGCCATGCGTGCCGCCTTTCAGAAGTCCCCCTTCTACAAAAAATAGCCCCCTGCGCAGCAGAGTCACCGCATTGACTACCCCTGCCACTCCCGCGATGCTCACTGCACCAACCCCTCCCTAGCTTCGCCCCCGCCATCTTGCGCGACGGGGTTACGCCAAATTTCTAATTCGCACTTCGTACTTAGCTTCTGCCGCCTTCCTCTTTGGTGTTGACATGGGCGCACTTTCTTGCTACAATGCGGGTGTAAGGATATGAGCGCGATGCAAATGCCTGACAATCAATTTGTTACCCCCCCCCCCCCGAAAAATTGAGTACTCGGTGGGACTATTTGCGTGGATAGTGCGGGCTGTCGTGGTTGTGTTGCTGCTGTCCGCCGGGGTGCAGGCGGCGTACAAGCCGGTGGATATCTCCGATATAACCGGCGAAGAGAGGAAAGCTTGGGCGGAGGTGACAGCTGAGATGAGGCGGATGTCACCTGAGACACGCGATTGTTTTATTTGTGAGCAACTCGGGCTGATGTTCAGTAAAGACTATTCTCAGGTAATGTCAACATGGGATGGTGGTTATCCACGTACCACGGAGCTCGAGAGAGCATACTTTGTCGGGAGGGGAGGGAAGCTGCTGCGTTGGTGGTGGTTGAATGGTGCGAAAGAAGAGGCTCGTGCGAGATGGGACAAGTGTTACTACGCAACGAGGAAATTTAAAACTGCGGCATCCCTTGTTCCGTTCAAGAAGGAGGTTCAGAAAGTGGTACTTAATACAGCGAGGTACTTGCTCAAGACGATGCCCAAGGAACACAGATGGATGGTGCTCGCGTCCATGGAAGATATGCTCTACAATGACGAGAGGACCTACAATCGTGGGCGAGATAATTGGAGAATGGAGGACGGAATAATTGCGAGAGCTCCCGTTGAGGAGGGGAAGGGATACAAATTTTTGGATCCGGAGGGGAGAGAGCACGAGATACAGGAACTGCTCGAAAGTCAGAAAGAGGGTTTGTGGCGGTGGAGGCAAATAGTCTGGAGGTGCGAGAATTTGGTGGGTTCAAAGGATATACTTGCACTTTTCCCGAAGGAGGTAGAAGCGATGCGCAAGCACTTCAAGGAACGGATAGCGCAGCTGAAGGACGAGGCAAAGGCAAAGAACGATGCCCTGTTGGTAGCAGCGGATGAAGCGATGAGCTCTCTACCGAAAGAAAAACGGCTGGCAAGGATTGCTCTGGCTATGGGACTGTATTATCTGGACCACAAAGATGCCGGATACGCAGACGGTCACCTAAATCCGAATGCGACTATTATTCTGCCGGACGGGACAAAGCACAGCGGGGAGGAATTTGTTGACGAAGCCCCGGGGCTCTTGCAGCAAGTACCTCACGAGGCGATACTGGAGTATTACCGGCAACCCATCGAGCAGATGGCGAGAGCAGTGGCAAAAGAGCGGTTCAAAGAAATGCCACCCATGCTGCGCGATTTGCTGCGTGCTCAGCTGTCCGACAAGCTCATCAAGTTCGATGGCACTCCGGCAAAGATGAAGAGGGATCACTGGCACCAACAAACATTTGACCGCCAATGGGATTTGGAACCTAAGTGGGTCGATGAGCCGGAAAAAACATGGTTTATGGACTCCAAAGGGGAGAAGTGTTCTTTCAACACTTTCACGGCGTACGTAAAGGACTATGGACAAACAATCAGCATAGCTTACCTATGTACACAAATTTTGGGTGAAGAGGAGACGGTGAAGTTGATACCGCCCGGGAATGTGAAAACGAAGGTCGACGATACTGCGCTCGCCAGCACAGACCGTGCCACCGAAGAAGAGGGCAGTATTCCGTCGAAGCAAACAGCCCTAGGTAATGCCACGCGGAAGGGAGCCAACACGCCGCAAGACAAACTGCTGACGCAGGGACAGACCGCACTCGGAGAGATGACGGCAGAGCAGCGGTACGCATGGCTTGCGGAGGGAATGGGCTTCTGTTTCACGGAAGACGGGGAACCGGCTTATCAATCCGAGCGTGCAGCCAACGAGAATGCCGTGTATGTGGATGCGCAAGGGGAGGTACGCAAGTGGACGGAGGAGCCCGGCAAGGGTTCACCGGGGTGGATAGTTGCCACGAATGCCGCCCGCCTAGTGGGCTATGACCTGCTCACGGCTCCATGCAAGGAGGAAATCCGGCAACTAGCCGTGCAGACGAGCAAATACATACTCACAAGCATGTCCCACGAGTTGAGACAGTCATGGTTCGCCGAGAGTAATGGGTTTGTTTTTTTGCCGGATTCAGGAGATCCGTATTACGTTAATGAAAAGTCTACCCTTGAGAGTGGGGCAGAGTATTCCTTCCGAGGTACGGGTTGGTATTACAGTAAATGTTTGTACTACGATCCGAGCGGAAAACTTGTATCGACAACACGTGTGGAACGCGTATGGGCGAAACGCTGGTC
>CAYWNS010000115.1:0-3901 GCA_964459715.1 uncultured Akkermansia sp. | reverse complement strand
TGCGCCTAACTCCTTCACTTCGTACTTCGTACTTCGTACCTCGTACTTGATCTCCTCCGTGTTTCCACGTGACGAAGTTATCGCTCTACTCTAAGTGTTTAATTTAGGCTATGTCCTACCACGGTGTGGTTTTTATGCACATAGTTGGACTTTATGTCTACTCATAACTGAGTCTACAATGACGCTAGCCGTAACATCTCTACAAACTATCCTATTGCTAGGAATTGAATGCTTCTTTGTGTTTTTAGCGGAGTTAAACATAAATTTCTTTATGTTCCTTGCTATGTGTATTTAGTGCTTCTTGCCATTTTACAACACTCTGGTAGGACAGAGCCTTAATTTATTTGGGACAGACGTGGTACAAACTTGACCATTGCCGCATCGCGGTGTACACTCACGGCATGGCGTGGCAAAGTATTACGCAAATGACAGCCGAGTTGGGCAACAACTCCCCCATGCAGGGGACACTGCGGGCGTGTATCGCACAGAAAACGACACGTACGACCAAGAATGGCAAGACGTATTTGGAAGTGCAACTGGCAGATTCGGAAGCGAACTTTTCACTCAAGGTGTGGGAAAACCTGCCGTGGTACCTGTTTATGCAAGCGGGTGCAATCGATGAGGGAATTGCCATAACCGGCGTATGGACCTACACGCAATTTGGGATCGAGGTATCGGATGCGGTGGTGCGCCCCCTAGACCCAGAGGAAACGGAAACGCTGCTCATTGGGAGCTCAGAGTTACAGGCTCGGCAGCAAAATGATTGGAAGGATATTTGCCAGCTCGCGCAAAGCATCCGCGACCCACGTTTGTTATGCCTTTGCCGCACCCTGCTGAGTACCCATGAAAAGAAGTTTCGCCGCGCGGCAGCAGCCCGCAACTTCCACCATGCCCGCCGAGGCGGTCTCGTTGAGCACACTGCTGGGGTCATGCGATGTGTCGCTGTGTTGTGCAGTGCCTACCCCAAACTCAATCGCGACCTCTTGCTCGCCGGGGCTCTCTTCCACGATTGTGGGAAAATTTGGGAGAATGGCTTTCCGGAACGTGGCTTATCTATGCCGTATTCCGATGCCGGTGAGCTCCTCGGTCATATTTCCTTAGGTATTGAAGTCATAAACAAGCTGTGGGCATCCGTGTGCACGGAGGAGCAGAAAGAAGCTTGGAAAGCACTTACTCCACCGTCTGAGCAAGTACGCCTGCACTTGCTCCACATGGTGGCGTCTCACCACGGCAGCCTAGAATTCGGCTCCCCGGTAGTACCCAAAACCCCGGAGGCATTTGTGTTGCATTATGCCGATGATCTGGACGCTAAGCTGGAGATGATGCGCGGGGCATACGAGAGCTCACCTCAGCTTTCCGCCCATCTCCGCCAACGAAAGGCTCCCCTTCCCGGGCATGTGGCAGACCCGCTACCGTCTATTCCTGATTCGGAGGCGGTGAAAGAATAGGCATGGCGGAGGCTATTACGAGTATCCTTCTTGTCTGTGTTACTCTCGCGCTTTCGCAATTGAGTCCCGGACCGGATGTCTTTTTCGTCTTTCGCACTTCCCTAGCTCAAGGCTTTCGCCGTGGTTATGCTGTGGCACTTGGCATCAACCTTGGCTTCCTCATACAGAGTATCGCGGCATGCACCTTGGGTGCATGGGTACTAGAGCAGAGCTGGAGTCGTTGGCTCGTCATCGGTGCCGCGTGCTGGTTGCTCTTCCTCGCTTGGAGCATTTTCCCAAAATCGGACTCCGCAACCAATATCTCCCTCGATTCTGATGCGATAGAGCGTGAGCCCTTTCGTGCGCTCATCCTCAGCGGTTTCCTCTGCAACATCCTCAACCCCAAGTGCATGCTGTTTATCCTGTCCCTCACGACAGATGCCCTGCGCAACCACTCAAATATTCCCTGGTACCTACCCGCCCTGATCGGCAGTTTGTTCTTTGCTAGTCTAGGTGGGTGGGCACTTTGGAGTGCCTTGTTGCAATGGCCCCCCCTGCGCGGAGCCTATCTGCGCCACACGCGTGCCGTGGATGCCGTCTTCGCTTTCATCCTCGCCGCCTTTGCCGTGCTGCTGCTTATCGGATGACGCAACCCACCCGCCGGTCTTCTCCGGCAGCTTTGCCCGCCACCCAAGCGCGGCAAAAATCCTCTCGAGTCGGAAACGAAGCCTACTGTCAGACGAGACCTTGGTCGAGCATGGCGTCCGCCACCTTGACGAAGCCGGCGATATTGGCACCTACCACGTAGTTGGTGAAGTCCGCCGTGCAGTCTTTGCTGTACTCTCGGGCATGGTTGTAAGCGTTCTCGTGGATATTCTTCATGATCTCGTGAAGCTTGGCGTCCACCTGTTCGCGTGTCCAATTGAGACGCTGGCTATTTTGTGCCATCTCGAGACCGGAGACCGCAACGCCACCGGCATTAGCCGCTTTGGCGGGACCGTAGAGTATCTTAGATTGCAAGTAGACGTTGATCCCGTCCAAATCCGTGGGCATGTTGGCCCCTTCCGAGACAAGTTTGCAGCCATTCTTGACGAGGGTCTCAGCATCCTGCCCGTTAATCTCATTTTGCGTCGCGCAGGGGAATGCGCAATCACAGGGAATACTCCACGGTCTCTGTCCCTCTAAGTACCGGGCACCGGGAAATTGCGTGACATATTCCTTAATGCGTCCACGCCGCTCATTCTTGAGCTCCATGATCCATGCCAACTTCTCGGCGTCTATCCCTGCCGGGTCATAGACGGTACCATTGGAGTCGGACATCGTGACAACCTTCGCACCGAGCTGTATGAGCTTTTCCACGAGGTACTGTGCCACATTACCTGACCCGGATACGGTGCAGAGCTTACCGGCAACGTCATCGCCGCGCGTCGCCAGCATGTTCTGGGCAAAGTACACGCAGCCGTACCCGGTGGCTTCCGGGCGAATGAGGGAACCCCCCCAGTTGAGAGCTTTCCCGGTGAGTACTCCCGTAAACTCATTGCGCAGCCGCTTGTACTGCCCGAACAAGTACCCAATTTCACGCCCACCCACTCCGATGTCACCGGCCGGCACATCGTTATTTGCGCCAATGTGTCGCTGCAACTCCGTCATGAAACTTTGGCAGAAATGCATGACCTCCGTGTCGCTTTTCCCCTTGGGGTCAAAGTCGGACCCACCTTTGCCCCCTCCCATGGCAAGGGTCGTGAGTGAGTTCTTAAACACTTGCTCAAAACCGAGGAACTTCAAGATACCGAGGTTGACGGACGGGTGAAACCGCAACCCTCCTTTGTAGGGTCCGATGGCACTGTTGAACTCGATGCGGAATCCTCGGTTGATATGGATGCGCCCGGCGTCATCTGCCCACGGTACGCGGAATATGATGGTTCGCTCCGGCTCCGTAATTCTCTCCAGTATACAGTTCTCCTCATACTTCCTCTGGGCATCGAGCACGGGTTCTATCGTGGAGATAACTTCCTGCACAGCCTGCAAAAATTCAGGCTCATTCGCGTTTTTCTTGCGCACTGTCTCCAGCACGCGTGTGGTGTATTCGCTCATAATCTATTTGTTTTCGAGACTGTCTGCCCCGGGACACTCCCGAGGGTTCTTTGTCGCCCGCAATTATACTCATCTTCCCCCACATGAAAAGCTTTTTTTTGCGGTCGCGTGAAATCACGTCAAGAAAAGGTATTGACAGACCTCCCCTCATGCCTTATACTCCCTCTCGTGCCTGCGGAGTCCTCTGTAGGCTTCCTCTCGGGCAGTAGCGCAGTCTGGTAGCGCACTTGCATGGGGTGCAAGGGGTCGTGGGTTCGAATCCCGCTTGCCCGACGTTTGGTATGCTCTGCAGAGTGCCGCAATGTGTTGACAATGCGGCACTTTTTGGGTCAATTCAAAATTATGTGGAATTTGGGTTTTTAGGTGGAGAGATGCCCACA
>CAYWNS010000114.1:0-4002 GCA_964459715.1 uncultured Akkermansia sp. | reverse complement strand
GGCAGACTGTGCCCTTCCCAAAAGGGTATCGGTACCTCCCAGAGCACCGGGGCACCGGGGCTCAGACCCTCGTGTACTTGCTCCGCAGCGGCACCGGCTACTCCGGTGTCCGCCACCCCCAAGTACAGACTCTGCATGACTCCCAGCATCATTCTCTGCCCAATTTACCACATCGCCGCTCCCCTGTCAAGCATGAAAATAATTTCGGACTTTCCTTCCACACCTGTCCCAAGAAAATTCCTGCGAATCGCCTCTACACCAGTTCCTATGCGGGTCACAGACGCTCTGCGTACCAAGAGGGTTTCAACCTCACGAGTGCATTGACTGATTCCCCTCGCATCGTTTCGGCTTTGCCTCTCTCCAACTCCCCCGCGCAACTCCGTTGCGCCTAACTCCTTCACTTTGTACTTCGTACCTCGTACTTGATCACCCCCCTGTTTCCCTGCTGCAAAGTCATCGCCCACCACTAAGCCTTTAGTTTGTTTGGGACAGATGTGCTTCCTTCCCACACGTATCCCAAGAAAATTTCTGCAAATCGCCACTACACCAGTTCCTGTGCGGGTCACAGACGCTCTGCGTACCAAGAGGGCTTCAACCTCACGGGTGCGTGGATTTAGTTCCCCCCGCGTCGTTTCGGCTTTGCCTCTCTCCAACTCCGTTGCGCCTAACTCTTTCACTTCGTACTTCGTACCTCGTACTTGATTACCCCCTGTTTCCCTGCCTCAGAGTCATCGCCCACCACTAAGCCTTTAGTTTGTTTGGGACAGATGTGCTTTCCTCCCACACCTGTCCTAAGAAAATTCCTGCAAATCGCCACTACACCGGTTCCTACGCGGGTCACAGACGCTCTGCGTACCAAGAGGGCTTCAACCTCACGAGTGCATTGATTAATTCCCCTCGCATCGTTTCGGCTTTGCCTCCCTCCAACTCCCCCGCGCAACTCCGTTGCGCCTTACTCCTTCACTTCGTACTTCGTACCTCGTACCTCGTACTTGATCTCCCCCGTGTCTTCCTGCCTCAGGGTCATCGCCCACCCCCAAGCCTTTTATTTGCTCGGGACGTGGGACGAATGTGGGTCTCAGTGCTTCTTCCTTCGTTTTGGGGTATTATCGGAACGACTTTGCTCGTAATTTTCTTCGGCGAGTTTTTCGAGCTCGGAGGCACGCCTCTCATTATCGGAGCGACGCCAGCATTCCGCGATCAAACGCACAATCTCGACCTCTTTCTTGACAGCGAAGAAGTCATTACTCAAAAATGCTGTTTTCGTGAAGAGACTGTCTGCTTCCCTAGCGCAATTCTTCCACATAGTTTTGACAGCAAAGTCGTAGTGTTTTTCGTCCAGCTCGCCTTTCTCCTTAAGCTTTTCTGCGCAGGCATCCACCGATTGTGTGTAGAGGATGAATACCTGCTGAAAGAAATACCGATTGTTGGCGTATTCCTTGAGATTGCTCTTAAAATAAGCTGTTAGGGCACGCGCATCTGCGGCATTCACATAGATAGCCGCGCTGCGGCGCATGCTATCAATAGCCAAATCGGTGCGCCCCGCCTGCACGAGCTCACTCAGTCGACGGGTACTTTGTTTCAGCGCGGTGATCTTCACGATATCGCGTTTACCCGCCACGATGCGGTCATTGAGCACTTCCTGCGCGAGATCGAGCAACTCCAAATTTTTCTTACTGGCACTGTAGAGTTCATTGTAGAGACGCCGCCAGTCCGTGTCATCGATGGTATCCTCGCCGCACAGTGCCATCACATCGATCAAATTGCGCCAAGCGGTAAAAAACTGGGGTACAAACGACCGCACAAAGCGTGCCGTCGCCAGTGCTTCTTGCTTGCAGCCAATCAGTATCAGGTAGTCCGACAAAATCATGCAGTTGGACACTTGTTCTACCTTCTCGTCCGGCAGTTTTCTGTCTCGTTCTTCGAGTACGGAAGCATGAACGTATTGCCCGGAGCATGGATTTTGTAGACGTCCGGTCTTGTAGCCGTACGATCCGGTGGTGCTCCAAGCCTTATCAGATGTCATAAGCCCAACCCACGCGTGCGGTCCCCGATCGCCATCCCCCGTGATAATGGCAGCTGGAATGCCGCGACATTTAGCTGTATTGGCGCAAAAGTACGACTGGTCATCGCATTTACCGCCTTCCTCCTCAATTTCCTCGAAGGAGTACGTGGTGTAGGGGTCCACACCATACGTAGCGCGTTCCATCAAGTACTCAATATGTCCGTACGCCCCTCCCCAGTTACTGCGCTGGTACTCTTTCATTTCTTTCTTGACCCAATCGAACTCCGAGCGGGGCAAGCGCACATCCACCACGTGCAGCAAGTCTGTGACACTCAGCTTTTGCATATTGGCGAGAAGCCTATGGGTGATATCTTCTGTGCGGTAATACTGAAAGAGTTCCGGGATTTCCATAAAGGGCTCATCGGGGTCACGATAGCGTCCCCGTGAGTGGGCAACCTCCTTGCACACCAGCGAACAGGCGATGGTGAGGTTCATGTAGCGCACCCGGTCGCGCTCCGGTGTGTCTTTCCACAATGAATAAAACACACTGAGCGTGCGCGGGAACTCCTTCGCCTGCCCGGAATTGAGGGCGAACTCTTGCAGCAGACGATGTAGCGGTCGCGTCTTGTCCAACAATAACCATCGCATAAATTGCGACCACGACTTATCCGATTGCTCGCCCCGTCCGTTCAGCGGACGAATCAGCTCGTCCAAACGTCCGAGATTGACCATCCGAGCCATGTAGCAGAGGTCAATAGCTTCCATGAGCAAGGGCGCGTTCCTGTAGGTGGCGTAGTTGAGCTGCTTCCCGCCCGCCAGCGCGGGAGCGCATTCGCGTATCTGCTTCTCCAAGAGCGGCGCGAGTACCTTCACCTCCCCGCGCTTGATCATTCGCTCAAGCCATTCTCCCCATAATTTCTTCATGGACGGCGATGTCGCCCCCACGCCCAACAACTTCAACTCTTCCGTGTATACTGTGTCTTCTTTGCGCACAGGCGGGCTCTCTTTGGGGACTCCCTCGTCTGGGGTGGTCATCGTGTTTTCTCCCCCCGCTGTGGTATCCGTCGTCCCCTCTCCCCGGTCTTCGCCTCGGGTCCCGCCGGGGGAGGGCGTTTCTCCCGTGTCTTTCGTCTCAGATGTTTTGTCATCCCGGCTCGGGGGCTCGGGTTTCGGTTCAGTTCCGGGTTCTGTCGTGTCCTCTTCAGTCCTACTCTCTCCCGGCTGCGGGATGCCCCTATTTGGGGTAGACGTGCTGTCTCCCGTTGTCTTTGCGGGCTCTTCATGTTCCCTCTCTTTCATATCCTCCCCCGCTTGCTCCCCTCGGGGCTCCGTAGATGTAACCTCCTGCCCTCCACCCTGCACTGCGTAATAATAGTACACCGACGCCCCTCCCCCAACCATCAGCAGGAACACCAGCACCGGTACCAAGGCGCGCCGATGTCTTCTGGCGAACTTTTTCGCTATCTTTCGTCTCCTTATCATGTCTCGTCGCGTCGGTTCCATCTACCATGCCGTCGAATAATGGCACTCCCGCTAACCGTCCCGCTCATTCTAACATATCTCGACCAAGAGGCAAATGAATTCCGCATCGCCGCCCCCACATCTGTCCCAAATAAATTAAACGTCTAGAGCAGTGCGATGAGTTTGTCGCAGGAAAACACGGAGGTGATTAAGTACGAAGTAAAGGAGTTAGGCGCAACGGAGTTACGCAGGGGTCTCGTCACTTCATGTCCGCCTTGCGGTTACCTCGCATTTTCCCACCAAAGCACCCCGTTGCCCCTCCACGATTCCTTCCGTCTTATCCCTTATTGCCGATGTTTCAATCATTTGCATCTCACAATCGTCGCTGCCTTATTGCCCCTTTTTTCGCGGAAGCCTTTTCCGCTCATCTCGACACCTTAGTGTCCTACATACAAGGATATGTGGATTCCTTCCCCTGTTAATCTCTTTTTGAATGCGATGTCCAGTCTAAAGTTTACTTTCCTCCTTGATTTTTT
>CAYWNS010000113.1:0-4049 GCA_964459715.1 uncultured Akkermansia sp. | reverse complement strand
GTTGCGCCTAACTCCTTCACTTCGTACTTCGTACTTCGTACCTCGTACTTGATTATTCCCGTGTCTTCCTGCCTCAAAGTCACCGCCCTCCACTAACCCTTTAATTTATTTGGGACAGATATGACCTCGTACTTCATATTGGTTGTTTCGCTTGCCATTGGGGGGTAAATGCGGTATGATAGGGCGCGATATGAAAGAGATGCCGAAAGCCTACGAGCCTGCCCATGTGGAAGAGAGGTGGCGGGGGAGATGGCAGAGAGAAGGATGTTTTCACGCCGAGCCGCAGTCGGAGAAACCGGCATACAGCATTGTGATACCGCCGCCGAATGTGACGGGGGTGTTGCACATAGGGCACGTGCTGAATAACACCATCCAAGATATTTTGGCGAGGCGAGCGCGGCAGGAGGGCAAGGAAGTGCTGTGGTTACCCGGCACGGATCACGCGGGGATAGCCACGCAAGCCCGGGTGGAAAAAGAATTGGCGAAGGAGACCCCGCCGAGGACGCGGTACGATGTGGGGCGCGAGGCGTTCGTGAAGATGGTGTGGGCGTGGAAGGAAGAGCACGGGGGCATCATCATCAAGCAGCTCAAGAAATTGGGGTGCTCCTGCGATTGGCAGAGAGAGCGATTCACCATGGACCCGGAGTTCGCGGCTTGGGTGGCGCGGGCATTTACGGAGCTCTTTCGCGAGGGGCTCATTTACCGGGGACGCCGCATGGTCAACTGGGATCCCGTGTTGCTCACGGCCCTGAGCGACGAAGAAGTCGTGATGGTGCCCACTAAGAGCAAGCTTTACACCGTGCGCTATCGCTTGGCGGACGAGCCACAGAAGTGGCTGTTGGTGGCGACGACGCGACCGGAAACCATCATGGCGGACGTGGCGGTGGCGGTGAATCCGAAAGACCCGCGTTACGCGGGCGTGTTGGGGAAGAAGGTGATACGCCCGTTGTGCGAGACGCCGATACCCATCATTGCCGACGAGCACGTGGAAATCGGCTTCGGCACAGGGGCATTGAAAATCACCCCCGCGCACGACCGAGTCGACTTTGAGGTGGGCATGCGCGATGGACTTGAAATCATTGATGTCCTGACGCCGGACGGACATATCAATTGCCCCACCTGTCCGGAGCTGCACGGGCTGGATCGCGCCGAAGCCCGGGAGAAAGCGGCAGAACTGCTACGCGCGAAGAGGTTGCTCGAGAAGGAGGAAGCGTACGACAACAACGTGGGGGTGAGTCAACGGTCGGATGTACCCATCGAGCCACGGCTGAGCATGCAATGGTTTCTCAAATACCCCTGTGTGCGGGAAGCACGGGAAGCCGTGGAGCGCGGGGACATCGTGTTCCGTCCGGCGCATTGGGCGAAGACCTACGCGCACTGGTTGGATGGGTTGCAGGACTGGTGTATCAGTCGGCAGCTTTGGTGGGGACATCGCATCCCGGTGTGGTACAGGAAAGAGATGGCGGAGGAGCTCAGGGAGGCGGCTAAGCTGGACGCGGCGGATGCCGATGCCGGGCGGATCTACGTGGGAGTAGAGCCGCCGAGTGACCCGGAGAATTGGGTACAGGATGAAGACGCGCTGGACACGTGGTTCAGCAGCTGGCTGTGGCCTTTCGCCACCATGGATGCCGCCTGCCTAGCCAAATTTTATCCCACGAGTGATTTGGTGACCGGACCG
This sequence comes from uncultured Akkermansia sp., assembly GCA_964459715.1. Taxonomy (GTDB): domain Bacteria; phylum Verrucomicrobiota; class Verrucomicrobiia; order Verrucomicrobiales; family Akkermansiaceae; genus Akkermansia. The sequence continues at coordinate 2,371 of CAYWNS010000113.1, read as the reverse complement.
GACATCATTTTCTTCTGGGTATCACGCATGATTATGGCGGGTTACCGCTTTGCCGGGGGTAAACCCTTCTCCAACGTCTTTTTCACCTCGATTGTGCGTGACTTGCAAGGGCGGAAGATGAGCAAGAGCTTAGGCAACAGCCCGGACCCCTTGGAGCTCATCGAAAAGTACGGGGCGGACGGTTTGCGGTTTGGGCTGATGCGGATAGCACCTACCGGCACCGATGTGAAATTCGACGAAAAGCAGATCGAGGAAGGTAAAAACTTCGCGAATAAGTTGTACAACGCGGCACGCTACCGAATGATGCAGGGGGAGGTCAGTACGGACCCCGCCCCTCGTTTCTCGCCCGTGCATATCGATATTCTCGCCAAACTGAAAGACTTGCACGCTCAAGTAGCCACCGCGTTCCAAAAGTACGAATTCAACGCTTACACGCAGGCACTCTACAGCTTCTTCTGGAACGAGTACTGCTCGCTCTTCCTCGAGGCGATCAAGAATGACCTGCGGGAGGGAGCCGACCCGGCGGTGCGCCACGCGTCCCTGTATACGATCGACACAGTCCTGCGGCATTACTTGGCACTCTTGGCACCGGTGATGCCGCATATCACGGAGGAACTGTGGGAAAGTTTGGGCTACGCGGAGAGACACGGCGGCAAGCCGCTCATGCTCACGGAGTTGCCTTCGGCGGAACCCTTGCTAAGCGGGCTGAGCGACGAGGAGATTTCGCGCGCACGTGCCACGGCAAGTGCTTTGTACGAGAGCGCGAATCGCGCACGCAACCTGAAGATCGAATACAACCTTGCCACCAACAAAAATGTCCGGCTGATTATCAAGCCGACGCTGCCCGTTGATGCCGACATAGCGAGTAGGTTGGCATTGCTCGCCGGGGCAAAGGAAACGGTGGTGGACGCGCAGTACAGCGCGGCGCGCGGGACACCGACCGCGCTGACTCCGCTCGGGGAGCTCTTCCTGCCCTTGGAAGGGCTGACGGATGTGCAGGCGGAAAGGGAACGCATCGCCAAGGAGCTCGATAAAATCGGCAAAGAGATTGCACGGAGCGAGGCTAAACTCGGCAATGCCTCCTTTGTACAGCGAGCCCCGGCGGCGGTGGTGCAGCAGGAGCAGGAACGTTTGCGCGGATGGAAGGAGAAGAAGGACAAGCTCATTGCCATGCAGGCGTCCCTCTCATGAAACTTCTTTGGCTAGGAATGGCGGTTGTCGCGGTGGCGTTGCCTGCCCCAGCGGCGGAAGAAGCACCGAGCGCGGAGGAGGCGCAGATGCCGAGCACTCACCGTGAGGCGGCTGAAAGGCTTATTGCCCTGCTGCTGCAGACGGATGAATGCTTGGCGGGGTGCACAGATGCCGCCTCCGTCCAAGCTGCCCTGCCGACCTTGCGTCAACTTGCCGAAAAAGTGCACGCCTTCAAAAAAATGCAGGACGAGCTCCCGGAACCGACCGTGCAGGATTACATGGCAGCACAAGACCTCGCCGCGTCCTTTAACCGGGCGTGGACTTCAATTCGCGCAAACATCGAGCGACTGAAAAAGGCAGGCTTACTCACGCCGGAATTGCAAAATATCCTCAGCGGCAGCGACGAGATGGGTCCGGGGAGGAAGGAGGGGAGAACGGGGTGTCGGGCGGGAAGAGGGGAGGAAGAACGACCGTAGGGGGCAGGGCAATAGCCAAGTACGAGGTACGAAGTACGAAGTACGAAGTGTTTTAAAGTTAGGCGCGACGGAGTTGCGCGGAATGTGGAGGCAAAGCCGGGGAGAGCGGTGAGGGGTGATGAGGGGCGGATGCGTGTGTCGAGAGGGGGAATTGGAGGGGAGAAGGAGGTGCCGGTCGGGAAGTAAGCGTGAAAACCAAATGCATGCGGTCGTGAAGTAGATGCCCTCTCAGCACGCAGAGCGTCTGTAGCCTGCATGGGAATTAGCAAGGCAGCGATTGGCAGAAAATTTCATGGGACAAGTGTGTCCTTCGTACCTCGTACTTCCGCTTCCTGCTCCACACGGTGTTCCCACACCCATCACAACACACCCCATTCCCCGCCTCTTACCCTACGCTCACCACATTTGCAGAAACCCCGGAAAACGAAGCACCGTCCCGTTGCTTTTCACCGTTCCCACTCCACAGCTTTGCCACTTCGTACTTCCGCTTCCTGCTCCACACGGTGTTCCCACACCCATCACAACACACCCCATTCCCCGCCTCTTACCCTACGCTCACCACATTTGCAGAAACCCCGGAAAACGAAGCACCGTCCCGTTGCTTTTCACCGTTCCCACTCTACAGCTTTGCCGCTTCGTACTTCGTACCTCGTACTTCCGCTTCCTGCTCCACACGGTGTTCCCACACCCATCACAACACACCC
>CAYWNS010000112.1:0-4179 GCA_964459715.1 uncultured Akkermansia sp. | reverse complement strand
GTTTTATACTAAAAAATTGTGTTTTATTAAACCAATCCCCCAATTTTTTTTTTTTTTTTAAAAAATTTTTTTTTAATTTTTTTATATTTTTTTTAAAAAAAAAAAACCCCCCCCCCCCCCCCCCCCGAAAATTTTTTGAATGCAATTGTCCTCACGGTGCTTGACAATTCGTTAAAATCATAGTAAAACAGCGGCGTGTCTGAACAACTAATTTATACATATTCGCACTCCGTCCAAGGAAACGTGTTTGTGAGGCTGGGCAGGTTCGTCACAGCTGGGTACGGGGTGGTGGGCAAGTCGCGGGGAGTTAGTGTTGCGCTGGAAGAAGAATTAGTTACTCTGGCGAAACGCGGATTGGCTCCTGAGGACCTCAATCCCGGGGCTCAGTACTTCTACCGAACGGGTTTTTGTGCGGGGAAAGCACAGCACATTTTTGGGTGTACTCGAAAGGTGGAAGTAGGGGAGAACGCTGGAAAATTCTTGTGTCACATGTTGGCACTGAGTGGGGAGGATGTGAGGGATTTATGGCAGTCCGGGTGTACACTCTCTCCGGCTGGGATATTGCTGGCATTGACAATGAGCGACTTTTGGGTGCAGAGTTGGGCGGGACCGGCACACTGGTTGGAAAGGAATGCCGAGCCGGCATGGGTATCGTTCGAGAGTGCCTTGCAAGCGAATCGACAACCCGCTTGGCAATGCTACACCGGGCTTAGGGAAACGGTGAATCTGCTGCGGGAACCCCGTTTCCAAGAAGCCTGCATGCTGGCTTTCCCTGACGGTACCCCGACGCAGGATATGCTTCGGTTACTGCACGAGGCACTCTGCCTACGCAGTGATCTGGGCTGGTGTACACCGGTATTCACCCACGGGAGAGCAGAGGTGACGGACATGAAGAACGTGATGTTGCTCGGTATCATTGGTAGTCACATGCAGCAGCGCGCCACGATGATGGGACTTCCCGTGCTGGAAGTGACCGCGAAGTTGGCGGCGCGAGTAACAGGCAGTAATCCAGGTGCCGCAGCACCGCCTATACCTCCTCCTACCCCACACCGTCAGATTACTGCGGATGTCATGCTCACAGCGCGGAGGGAACAGAGGGAGAGGAAGGAAAGGGCGGACGACAGGCGTCGGCACACCGAGGCACCGCGTGAGGTTGGCAGGTGGCTGGTTAGGGTCCTGTTGGTACTTGCCTTAGTTGGGGGAGGTTACTATGTGTGGCATAATTTCGATGTGGTGAAGAACAAGGCGGGGGGGCTGGTGCAGAAGGTCAAAAAGAGGGCAGAGGAGCGAAGAAAGGAGGAAAAGAGAACTTCGCGGGTACCGTCCCGCACTCTCAGTACTGAAGATGAAAGGTTGCTGATGGGTTATATTGCCCCGGTAAAGGTGGGAGGCAGGGTACCGGTCTGTTTGGAGCAAATATTACGAGGTGCAAATCCCGTGCGACTGGAGCTCGGGAAGTTGGGAATCTATCCCCTCGGGGATGGGAATGAAAAAGAAGTATCCTGTTATGACTTGAGTCCTAGCGGTTCTTCTGCTGAGCTCTCACCTGACAGTCAGCCCGGGTGTTGGCGTTTGGTGCTGACAGATGCGGGCGGTGTGAAAGGAAAGGTAGTCACCCTGCGAATGGAGAAAGGGGCATTGCGTGGAGTAACGGATGAAAATGGGCGACCGGTGGCAATTTTACTTCCCGTACCGGTGGATCGCGATCAGGTTGGCTCTGTGCTCCTGTTGCCGGAGTGGGAGCCGGTGGTTACGGGGGATGTATCCCTCAAAGAGGGATTTGCGGAGTCGTTTACAGTACAGTTGACGCCAGATTGCTTCAAGCTCAGTCCGGAAAAGTTGCGTTTCGACCGTTCCGAGACTGAGGAGGTGCTGAGGAAAGCACGCGGTACTGTGACGTGTACCTTTGGAAATATCGGTCTACCTAACGCCGTTGCAAATCACAGGTTTTCCATAGTAAACAGCAATGGTCGTAATGTGAAAGACATCCGGCTTACGCAAGGGGCGTATCAGGAGGATGAGGCATTTATCCACTGCCAGCTTCAGGGAGCGTGCCCATTCGACTTTACTACGGCACTCGTACAAGCCGTAGTGAAACAGACCAATGAGCTGCACGGTCCCAAGTCGCGGGGGAAAAGGCATCCCGCGTCGAGCGTGGGAGGTCTGTTCTATGCCGTAACGGAGGTGATAAAGAACTCCGGGAAAAAGCGCAGAGCAGCCATTACAGACTACGTCAACATGTTCGCCAGTGAAGACTTTACCGCGTTTTGTTCAACTGAGCTTTCCCACATGCCCATGCCGCATGAGTCTGTTTTTGATAAGGGTGGTAACGAACCTAAGGAGAAAAAGTCTCCCTTCCATCTTCTCCAAGGACATAGTAGCAATCAAGCGATGGATCCCACAGAGATGCAGGTATTCGAGTCATTTGATTATCTAGGAATGCGACGTTACCTGTGCGAGTGGATGGGAGATGTCGCTAAACGCGAGTTTACCGCCCAAGCTGAGAAGTATGCCCGCGCCATGAAATGTCCTCTGCGCCTGCGACTTCTTCGTGTTGAAGCACCCAACCCGGACGAATTAAAATGGATTTTTGAATGCGACGAGGTGTTGTCTCCGGAGAAACCGGGCGCAGAGTAAGATGCTCGTGCGTCCAGTGACATGGTGCCAACGGCATCCGTTCCCAAGATGCGGTAGGTAGGCTGGGGTTTCGGTTCAACAACCGGCGTCCCGCAGACATTGCGGACACAAAACACCACCCCGTCCCTGCGTCCGCAAGGGCAGGAAAAGGAAACACACCACGCCGCGCCCGCGAGGGCTATCTGGCTCCTGCCGCGCGTAGCACGTCTGCCGTATCGCTGTGGTGGTCCTCCACCGCTTTCATGAGGGCGGTCTCGCCATCTTCGTCCCGCGCGTTTAGGTCAGCACCGGCGGCAATTAGCACTTTTACCACCGCAGTGAACCCATCGCTTGCGGCATCCATCAGTGCGGTTTTGCCCTCATGGTCCTTGCGATTCACCTGAGCTCCGTGTTTGAGCAAGAGTTGTACTGCCGCGACGTTGCCCTTATCGGAAGCTTCCATCAATGCCGTTTCGCCATCCACATCGGCGCAGTCCACGGAGGTACCACCGGCGAGCAGTTGCTGTAGGGCGGCTTCTCCGGCGTATGCCGCGCGCAACACTGCCTTGACCCCGGCTTTTCCGGTGAGAGCAGTCGGAGTCCCTGTGGGCGCGCCCTTCGATACCCCGCGCAGCACCGCAGCCGTATCGGCGTGGCGTTCATCTTCTGCCATCATGAGTGCCGTTTCGCCGTCGTTATCCCGAGCGTTGGTGTCGGCTCCCGCTGCCAGCAGCACTTGCACTACCTGCGTGCGTCCTTCATCTGCCGCATACATCAGAGCGGTTTTGCCGTCCTCATCCTTGCGGTTCACCTGAGCTCCGTACTTGAGCAGAAGTTGTACCGCCTGAAGATGCCCCTTGTCTGCGGCTTCCATCAGTGCTGTCTCTCCTTCATGGTCTGTCACATCCACCGATACCCCGCTTCCGAGCAGCTGCTGAAGTTGGGCTTCTCCGTAATTCGCAGCCCGCAGAACAGCCTTGTGCGGTTCTGGACCGTCTGCGTAGACCGTGCCGACTCCGAGGACTCCTGCAGTCAGCAGCGTTGCCAATAATGTCGAATAGATCTTCATAGTCGTAATTTATGGATTGTTCAGTTTCGCTCTCACTTTTACACACTTTCATCCCTCACGTCAAGTTTTTTTAATTTTACAGTGTCATGCAGAAAACGAAATGTAATCTCGCAAGTCATTGGAAAATAGTTTGTCCATGTAATTTTATTTACCGTGCTAGGTGACGACCGTCAAAAAAATTCCTCGTAGCAATGGAAAAGACTTGTCAACGAAGGCAACATCATGTAGACTGGTCCCGCGCTTTGGTGTGGTTTTTTGCTCGGTTGGCGGAATTGGTAGACGCGCTAGACTAAGGATCTAGTGGAGCAATCCGTGGGGGTTCGAGTCCCCCATCGAGTATGCGGCGCGCATCCGTGTGCGCCGCCTTTTTATTGACTTTTCAACGGTTTGCGATTATCTTGTTGCTCGTAAATGCTCGTATGTGAATGCGAAAACTTTAGGGTCAATTCAAAATTATGTGGAATTTGGGTTTTTAGGTGGAGAGATGCCCGCAT
>CAYWNS010000111.1:0-4245 GCA_964459715.1 uncultured Akkermansia sp. | reverse complement strand
CGTTGCGCCTCACTCCTTCACTTCGTACTTCGTACTTCGTACCTCGTACTTCCATTCCCCTCCCCATCTCCCTGCCGCAAGGTCACCGCCCACCACTAAGCCTTTCATCTATTTAGGACAGATGCGGCTTGCTTTTTGGGCAAATTCGGGCTACCATGAGTTCGTCCGGACGACGGGGGACGGGCAGCGGAGTTTCGTGTGTACTGCACACGGCACCGGGTTACCTGAGGGAATATACGCTGCGACATCTACGAACACATGGCACTTTCACCCATTTTTTTGCTGGGACCCACTGGGAGCGGGAAAAGTCAGCTTGCCGTTGAGCTGGCAGAGCGACTTGGACACGCCGAAATCGTGAGTGCTGATGCCTACCAAGTTTATCGCCGGATGCCTGTGCTCACAGCGGCACCACGCGCGGACCAGATGAGGAGAGTTCCGCACCATCTCATCGGCTTTCTCGAGACCACTGAAAACAACGATGCCGCGACCCACGCACGTCGCGCCCTGCGAGTTATTGCGGAAATTCAGTCGCGCGGAAATCGCCCCATCGTCACCGGCGGCTCCGGGCTATACGTCCGCTTTATCTCGCACGGTATCTCCCCTGCGCCCCCTGCGGATGCCGAACTGCGTACCAAGCTCAATGCCCTGCCCCTAGAAGTACTCGTGGCACGTTTGCGTGAGCTCGACCCTGAGGGTGCCGCGCACACGAACCTGAAGAATGCGCGCTATGTGGCACGCAACCTCGAAATTGTGATGCTTGGGGGGAAACCTCTCTCCGCGTGGCGCGGCAACTGGGAGCACTCTGCACTCGGTCCGGGCTTTGTGCTGTGCCGCGAAACCGCAGAGCTCGATGCTCGCATCGCCGCACGCGCTCGCAAAATGATTTCGGAGGGTGTAGCCGAGGAAGTGCAAGCACTGGGTACCCTCTCCCGCACGGCTTCTCAGGTGCTCGGGCTGGCGGCGGTGCGCGGTTTCCTCGTCGGCGATCTTTCGCGTGGTCAACTAGAAGCGCAGCTCACGCTCATCACTCGTCAATACGCTAAGCGTCAGAGAACTTGGCTGCGGCGCGAATCGTGGGTACTCCCCGTGTCAGCGCACGATGACCCGCTTAATCGCATCCTGAGCACATTGGTTTTTTCTTGACTTTTCGCCTCGGACAGCGTATTTGTATCTCCACATCATCGGACACTTGTACGGACATGGAAGAAAGAACTCTCATCTTATTCAAGCCTGATTGCGTTCAGCGCAACCTTTCCGGTAGGGTCTTGCGGCGGTTGCTGGCGGAGGGATTTACCTTGCATGGCATCAAAATGATGCGACTCGATGAAGAGACCCTGCGTGAGCATTACGCCCACATCGTGGATTTAGTTATCGATGGAGAACCCCTTTTCCCGAAGCTGTCGGCATTTATGCAAAGCAGCCCGGTGGTAGCCCTCATTTTGGGCGGTCCCGGTGTGGTAGAACGTGTGCGCGCGATTCTCGGTTCCACCAACTCTCTCAAGGCAAATCCGGGAACCATTCGCGGTGACTTTGGTACCAACAGCATGCTCAATGTCTGCCACGCTTCTGATTCCCCGGAGCACGCGCTTGTCGAAATCAACCGCTTCTTCCGCCCGGAGGAACAATTTTAACCCGCGCCTCAACCTGATATGTTTCCTCGCCGTCACCTTCCTGCTCTGTGCACCGTTGTACTCAGTCTGTTGTCTTGCCTTTCCGAGGCTCAACCGACCGATGACAGTCTGGATGGTCAGATTCAAAGTGTGCGCAACAATCAACTCAAAAGGGAGCTACAGGCACTGCAGGAGGCTGTGGGGATCATTGAAACGGTGAAAGATGAAGAGACCGCCAAGAAAGCGGCTGCAAAGTTGCGCCAGATGTTCCGCAACCTGCCTCCCCCCATCAAAGCGGAACAAGGGGAGTTGGAGATTTGGGCGCGTGCCCAAAACCGCGTCAGTGCCCACATGTGGCGTCTTCTCAAGGAGCCCTATTTTATAAGTTCCGGTCTCCAAGAAGCGTGGTCCCTGATTACCGACCCTTTTTCCCGCCCCAGAGCGCAGCGGTAAACCCAAACGTGGTTCTACGCCAGTTCACGCAGGGCACGGTCGATGGCATGTACCGTGGCATCGATGTCGGCTTCGGTGTGTGCCGTGCTGATGAAGCCTGTCTCAAATGGAGATGGCGCGATAAACACGCCTTGCCGCAACAAGGAAAGGAAAAAGTGCTTAAAGAGAGAAAAGTCCGCTGTTTGCGCCGTTTGTAAATCGACCACATCCTGTGCGGTAAAGTGCAGGCAAAACATGGACCCACTGCGTTTGAAAACGAAGGGAAGCTTGTAGGTGCGCAACGCCGCACGAATTCCCGCCTCTAAGCGCGCACCGAGGGCTTCCAGTCGCTCCCACGCGCGGGTTGTTTCCAGCTCGCGCAGCTGAGCAAGCCCGGCAGCCATGGCAAGCGGATTTCCGCTCAGCGTACCCGCTTGGTACACAGGTCCGAGAGGTGATAAGCAGTCCATGATTTCCGCCCTCCCGCCGAACGCTCCTACCGGTAGCCCTCCACCGATAATTTTTCCCAGCGTGGTGATATCCGGAGTGATCCCGAGTACCCCCTGCACCCCACCGGGTGAAATACGGAATCCGGTCATGACCTCGTCAAAAATTAACAGAGCTCCGTACTGAGCGGTCAGGTCGCGCAGTCGCTCTAAGAAACCGGGCTTCGGGAGGTAAAATCCCGCGTTTCCCGGGTACGGTTCCACGATGGCTCCCGCTATTCGGTCTCCGTATCGGGTAAATGTACGCTCCAAAGCATCCCCATCATTGAACGGGAGCACCAAGGTAAGAGCTGCCACCTCCCTCGGTACACCCGCGCTATCCGGCACTCCCTGCGTGAGTGCCCCACTACCGGCTGCCACCAACAAGCCATCACTGTGCCCATGGTAGCACCCCGCAAACTTCACGATAAGCGACCTGCCGGTATACCCGCGCGCAAGCCGAACCGCGCTCATCGTGGCTTCCGTGCCGCTGTTCGTCATGCGCACTTTCTGAATGGAAGGAACGAGTCGCCGCACGGTCTCCGCCATTTCAATTTCTGCCAAGGTGGGCGTACCAAAACTCAACCCCTGCTTCGCTGCCGATTGTACCGCATTCACCACAACCTGCGGGGCATGCCCGAGTATGGCAGGCCCCCACGTCCCCACGTAGTCTATGTACTGCTTCCCTTCGGTGTCGTACAAATAAGCACCCTGCGCACGCTCCACGAAGAAAGGTGCACGGTCCAGACGCCGAAACGCCCGCACAGGTGAATTAACCCCACCCGGAATAATGCGACAGGCACGCTCGTACAATTCTTCAGCTATTGGCATACTCCCGGCATCATTCTACCCTCTTCTCGCCCTCACGGTCCATCGATATCGACTCAACCGCTGTTTTACCTCCGCCACCTCGTACTTCCGACACCCCACCCTTCCTCCGCAGCACAGCCGCCCAGAGGCACCGCCGCCCACACGCAGCCGGAAAGGGAAACACCTCCGCGACCGAACTTGCGGCGTCGCGTTACTTGCCTTTCTGCGTAAACACCTTCACCGGTTCTACAGGCAGGGGAGGCTGCGCTGCGTCATTCACGAGATCTTTTGGCATTGGACGCAACTTCGGTGCCGGCTGTGACTGACAGCAGCAGGAGGACACGGCGATGGCTCCTACAAGCAAAGTGATGAGAGATACTGCTTTCATGGTGTCGGAAGTTTTCTCGCCTTCATTCAACCACATTCGTGCCCCAGAGTCAATACAGAATTGCGTTTTTTTTATTTCTCCCACACATGTCCCAAGGAAATTCCTGAAAAAAACGACATGCTAATCCCCATGTGGGTTACACTCGCTCCGCGTACTAACGGGACATCCACCTCACGGCTGCATGGATATATGCCCCACGCCTCTTTCTCGCTTTGCGTCCTTTCTCCACACCCGCGCAACTCCGTTGCGCCGAACTTTAACACTTCGTACTTCGTACCTCGTACTTAATCCCCCTCCCCGTTTCCCTGCCGCAAGGTCATCGCCCACCACTAAGCCCTTAATTTACTGAGGACAAATGTGTTTTTCCTCACACCTGCCCCAAGAAAATTCTTAGGAAGCACCGCCATGCTAATCCCCATGTGGGTTACACTCGCTCTGCGTACCAAAGGGGTATCCACCTCACGACTGCATGGATATATGCCCCACGCCTCTTTCTCGCTTTGCGTCCTTTCTCCACACC
>CAYWNS010000110.1:0-4302 GCA_964459715.1 uncultured Akkermansia sp. | reverse complement strand
CCCCGCTGCTTTTCACCGTCCCCCCGTTACAGCTTTGCCACTTCGTACTTCGTACCTCGTACTCCTTTTCCTCCGCATTTCCCCGCGACCGAGCCGTCGCTCTGCTCTAAGCGTCCAATTTATTCGGGACAGGTCTGTTCCGTGTTTGTTCGGAGCAGATCAGCCCTGCCAGCGTAAGCACGATCCCTAAGATACCCATCGGACCGACTTTTTCCCCGAGGACGAGGGAAGCAGTGACGACGGCGACGACGGGGCAGAGGTAGAGGTAGGCACAGGTGCGAACGGGACCGATCCATTCCGTGGCAAGCCTCCAGCTCACAAAACACAGTGCCCCGGCACCCACACCCAAATAGAGCAAGTTGCTCGCGTACACCGGCTGCACCACCTGCCCCAAGTCCGGGTTGAAGCCAAAAAGTACCGCCATGGGGAGCATGCCCACAATTCCGTAGAAAAATATGCGCCGTGTAATGAGCAGGGGATTGCCCTTTTTCTCTCCCACCTTCTTAAGCAATACACTGTATACCGCCCACACAGCGGCTCCCAACAGGGCGATGAAATCCCCCAGCGGATGTACCTCTGCCATTCCGCCCTGCAAACTCACGAGGCAGATGCCCGTCATAGCCATCACAAACCCCGCATAGAATTTGCCGCCCAATCTCTCACCACTCCGCAGCAAAAAATAACTTATCAGTGCCGCGAAAAATGGGGAAAATGACGCGATCACACCCACATTGGATGCCGTCGTGTACGTGAGGGAGATGTTTTCCAGCAAGTAATACGAGGTGACTCCCGTGAACCCCGCCGCAGCGTAGAGAAGTTCCTGCCGCCATGTGCTCACCTTCAACCACTTCGGACATACCAACCACAGCACCAGATACGACACCACAAAACGCAACACCAATATCTCCACCGGCGTGAATTCTCGCAACAGCACCTTGGTGGAGATGAAAGTCGTGCCCCACAGCGTCGAGCTGAGCAACGCTCCCAAGTGCCCCGCTGTACGGAGTTTGTTCATCCTAGGTGCACTCCGCAGACGCTCTCTGTCCCCGCTCCTTTCATACGCGTTTCTCTCCGGCTTATGCCTCGGCGTCCTGTGTTTTATCGGCTCGGCTGTGGGGTCACTCCTTTCTTGAGGATGATGTTCCCGTACTTGGCTGTTTCCCCGGAAATGACCACCGCATACGCAGCCTTGGCGCGTTCGTAGAAGGCATAGCGTTCCACGCGCTCTATTTCGCCTTCGTATCCGAGTGCTGCCCGGTATTTCGCCTCCACCGCAGGGTCTAAAGTATCCCCGGGCACCGCCGCCATCATGATGACCGGTATCGCGTACATGTCCAACTCAAACAACGGCGCGATGCCCGCCAGCAAACGTTCCGCTCCTACCCCATCTGCCCGCAACACCCGCCTATGTATCGCGTGCCCGGGGAAATGGGCATCGCTTATCACAATCTCGTCCCCGTGCCCCATCTCGGCAAGCACTTTCAGTAATTCCGGCGATATGTCCGGCGATATTCCTTTCAGCATAACGCGCCCATTCTACCATGTACTCCCCATTTTGCAACCCCGCATGTGAGAAGGCGGCATGGTGCCACGGTCGTCCCAAGAAAAATACGAGCTTCGTGGTGGGCGATGACTTTGGGGCAGGAAGACGCGAGGGAGATCAAGTACGAGGATAATTCGAAGTACGAGGTACGAAGTAGCAAAGCTGTGGAGAGAGGTGCGTGGTGGGCAACGGTGGTGTGCGGGGAAGTACGGGAGTAATGGGAGATGTGGTGAAGCGGTGCCGGTACGTGTGGCAGGCGAGGTACCAAGTGAAAGAGTTAGGCGCAACGGAGTTGCGCGGTGAGTGGATGCGAAGCGGGAACGAAGCAATAAAGCAAAACCTGTGAGGTTGATGCCTCGTGATACGCGGAGCGTGAGAAAGCCGCATGGGAACTGGCATTGCGACGTTTCTCAAAAATTTTCTTGGGAGAGGTGTGGCGAGGCGGGCTGTATGCGTCTTATTGTGTTGACGTCGTGCACAATTTATGCTACACGAGTAGGGAGACATTATGAGATGGGCATTCCTTACAATCGTTTTGATGGCGTTGGCTGTGGTGGGATATTTCCTTTGGTGCAAAAAGACACTGATGCCGCAATAGATGGCAGCTGTCAAGAAGACGTACTTGGCGTGTACAAAGGAGGTCGATAAGTCGGCTGACGATTTGAAAGGGTGATATATGAGTTACACGAAGGGTCCTACCGGGAAAGCGGCGAGTGAATTGTTGGGGTGGACTCCTCCGTTAATCAAATTTTTCAGTTAGTTTCCTCTATGCCCAGAAAGTATTACTATCAGGAGGATGGAGTGATCAAGGGACCTGTCCCCGGTGAGGTCATTTCTCGGTTGCATCACGCGGGGGATTTGCCCGAAAATGCGCTGATATGGCGGAGGGGGCTGAAAAGTTGGCGACCTTACCGCTCGGTTTTCGATTTTCGGGCGGTGGTGGGTCGTTTCATCACGTTACTGGTCGGGGTACAAGATTCCGGGGTGGAGTGGAAGGGGTTCTTCTCCCGCATATTTAAGTGGCATACATGGGCGGACGTCAAAGAGGTTTTCTGCGCCACCACGCAACCGGGTGGGCTACCCATGGATGAAGTCAATATCAGTGCCCCGAAGCCATGGCTCTATTCACGCGTGCTGCTGCTGGGCATCGTTCTCGTGATATTGGCATTCCTGAGCGTGATGTATGTCGGGTCATATATGGTGTTCATCGTGATGCCATTGGCTGCCATCGTATCACCACTCGCGGTCTTGGTCATGGCATACGAACTCAACACGCGACGCGATCTGTCGACGATGACCATTGTGCGAGCTCTCCTCGGTGTATTTGTCTTGACCATCCCTCTGGCAGTCTTTCTGAACGAATACATACGCGTAGAACCGGGAACCTTGTGGAAAGCCGGGTTTACGGAGGAGCCAACGAAGTTGCTCACTGTGCTCGTGTTAGCCGGAATAATGCGTATACGCATGAATCGTGTCATGCGAGCCATCTTGCTCGGGTGCGCCGTGGGTTTCGCTTTCGGTTTCCTCGAGACATGGCAATACCTAGCCGGTGCCTTGCAGACAGGCGGGGTGACGGGTATGGCATCTCTTGCCCTGATGAGGGGCATCGTCTCTACTCCGGGGCACGCGATATGGACCGGTATCACAGCCGGTGCTTTCGCCCTCGCTCAAGTTCAGTGGGAACGAATCCACAGATGTGTCCCCACCGGCATGTTCCTCTGGCGTAATCTCCTCTCCGGAAGATTCTGGCGAATCGCGTGGATTGCCGTCGCCTGTCACGCCCTCCATAATTCTATTCCTTTTGTGCCGGACCCCATCGTTTATTTTGTCGGGTGCTGCGTATTGTGGCGATTGGTACGTGTGGGGTATGTGCAGATGCACTATGACCGGCGAGCGTGTGGGGCTGATACACAGCCGCGATTTAGCAAAGAAACCTGCCTTGAGCCTCTACTGCATACGCTCTCTCTCCGATTTTCGGGGTGTATGGGTCGACGTTGGTATTGGTGCTTACTGCTCGGTATAGCGTGTGGCATTGCGGGTCTATCCTGCCTGCGTGCTTTCGGGGGAACACAAGGTGCTTTCTCTTCCTTTTTGTCGACGGAGCTGATTGCATTGTGTATCTGGGCGGTGCCTATGCTCTGGTCGATGATGGTGAGACGGCTACATGACGTCGGGTGGAGTGGGTGGCATTCACTCTATCTCTTCCCGTTCAGCGTGGTTTTTTGTTTCATTCCGCACCTCATCCTCGGTTTGCTGCGGCAGAAATCAGACTCCCCGTACGCAGGAGCACAGGACACCCCTCTGCCGCACGCGCCGGTGGATGTCTCGGAGACTGATCCCGTCGAGCGTTTGCGCTACGCGAAAGTACCGACCGGTATGATGCCCTGCACATCCTGTTGCGTGCCGGACAGTGAAGAAAACTGGATGCACTGCTCCACCTGCGGCGGTACCCACTGTCTGCCCCTGATAGCAGAACCTCAGAACTTTCCGGCAGTGCATATTTCACTGCCATGGATGTCGTGGAAACCTTCATTGACCGGTCGTGTCGCGCGTAAGACCTACTGGGGCATGGCATTCATCCTGACGTTGATAGCTGTATCCCCTTTACTACTTGAGTACCACGAGAGTGGGAAGATGAGTGGTGAGACTGTAGTTTTTTTTAGGTGGTTGGGAGTTCTGTTCCATCTTGTATGGGGAATTGGTCTTACCGTTCGGCGTCTGCATGATGTGGGTCGCAGTGGCTTGTGGGCTTTCTTCCT
>CAYWNS010000109.1:0-4331 GCA_964459715.1 uncultured Akkermansia sp. | reverse complement strand
TCCCCTCCAACTCCCCCCGCGCAACTCCGTTGCGCCTCACTCCTTCACTTCGTACCTCGTACTTGATCTCCCCCGTGCCTTCCTGCCTCAAAATCACCGCCCACCACTAAGCCTTCAATTTATTCGGGACAGCCTTGTGTGTGGCTTGTCTTCCGGGCGGGTGTAGTATATAATGCCCCCATGAGTTTTCTTCCATACACGCACAGTTTTGTGCAAAATATCCGTGCTTACAGACCCGGCAAACCTATCTCCGAGACCGCTCGGGAGCTTCGGATGAACCCGGAGGATATTGTGAAGCTTGCATCCAATGAGAATCCGCTTGGGGCTTCACCCGCTGCGGTGCGTGCCATGCAGCAGGCAGCGGAGCAAGTACAGTTGTATCCCGACGGCTCGGCTTTTGAACTGCGCTCCAAAATTGTGCAAAAATTCGGCGTGGACTTCGAGCAAACCGTGGTGGGCAGCGGAAGTAGCGAGCTGATCGAATTGTTGTGTCATACTTGCTTGGGTCCTGGCACGGAGTTGGTTGCCGCCCGTTATAGTTTCACTATGTACCCGCTGATGTGTCATCTGTTTGGTGCCACTTTCGTGGAAGTCGATAACAAGTCGGATTGGTCTCATGACTTAGACGCCATGCTGCGTGCCATCACCCCGCGTACGCGCCTCGTCTTTATCACTAATCCCACTAATCCCGTGGGCACCATGGTGCAGCAACAGGAACTTGATGACTTCATGGCTCGCGTGCCCGACCATGTCTTGGTCGCTTTCGATGAAGCCTACATCCATTTTGCTGACCCTCAACCGGATACCCTCCGGTATGTGCGTCGGGGTCAACACGTTGCCATCCTGCGCACCTTCTCCAAAGCGTACGGCTTGGCGGGTGTGCGTGCCGGTTTTGCCCTCACCACGCCGGAGTTAGCCGGTTTGTTACATAAAGTGCGTTCTCCGTTCAACATGAGCAGCTTGGCGCAAGCGGCTGCCCTCGCTGCCTTGGACGATGAGGAACACGTGCGTGCTTCTGTACGCCTCGTGCGCGGCGAAATGCAACGTTACGAGCAGGTTTTTCGCTCATGGGGCACTCCATTCATTCCGAGCCAAGGCAACTTTATCCTCGTGAATGTAGGTGATGCCAAGCAGGTCTTTCAGCAATGCCTCTCCCGGGGAGTCATCTTACGCCCCATGAATGGCTACGGCTTGCATGAGTTTATCCGCATCACCATTGGCTCCCCGGAGCAGAACCGTCGCTGCCTGCATGCCCTAGCAGCTGCCTTGAACAAGCCTTTTGCGGTCGAAGATTGAGCGGCAGGTATGAATCAATAGGGGTAACGCGACCGAAGCAATGGGCAAAACTGTGACCGCGTGCTGTGAGAAAGCATAAACCTCACCTACCCCGAGAAAATTTCGGAAACTCCTTCACTTCGTACCTCGTACTTAATTTCCCCGCGTGTCCCTGCGACAAGGTCACCGCACAACACGAGGCGTTCCCTTGCCCCGGAACAAATTTCGCCCACCATTTGGCACTCCTCTTCCGCAGAACAGACGCGGTTTTTCCACGCCCGCTCCGCCCCATCACGCACTGCTCTCCCCAGCTTTGCTTCTCCACCCGCGCAACTCCGTTGCGCCTAACTGGAATACTTCGTACTTCGTACCTCGTACCTCGTACTTAATCTCCCCCGCGTGTCCCTGCGACAAGGTCACCGCACAACACGAGGCGTTCTCTCGCCCCGGAACAAATTTCGCCTTTCACCCTTTCATACCGGAGATGTGTCCCTCGGTGTCCACACGGATAGCCGTAGCTGCGGGTACTTTGGGTAGGGCAGGCATACGCAGGATATCCCCACAAAGAGCTATGAGGAAGCCCGCGCCGTTGGCGATCTCGAAGTCGCGCACCGTAATGGTAAACCCGCGCGGGCGTCCCACTCGCGTGGGGTCATCTGTGAGAGAATTCTGGGTCTTTGCCATGCAGATGGGCAGTGAGGTGAGCCCATTTTTCTCCAGCAGTGCAAGCTTTTTGTGAGCTGTGCGCGTAAGGGTAATTCCCTCGGCACCATAAATGTTACAAGCGATTGTGCGTATGCGTTCTTCCACCGGCACATCCAAATCGTAGAGCGGGTGGAAGGGTTCCACAGGTGCCTGCATACTCTGCACCACAGCCTGCGCCAACTCTCGGGCTCCTTCCCCGCCCTTGCCGAACACATCTGCCACGACGCAGCGCACCCCCATCTGCTCACAGAGCTCGTACACGGGAACAATTTCTTCCTCTGTATCACTGGCGGCAAATAGGTTGATGGCTACGATGACGGGACGCCCATATCTCCGCGCACTCTCGATGTGTGCCTGCAAATTCGGCAACCCACGTCGCACAGCCTCTGCGTCCGGTGTCTCCAAGTTTTTCTTGTCCGCACCACCGTGCATCTTGAGCGCGCGTATGGTGGCTACCAACACGATGGCATCCGGTGCCAACCCGCTGCAGCGACATTTGATGTCCAAAAATTTTTCTGCTCCCAAATCAAACGCGAAACCGGCTTCCGTTACTGCGTAGTCTGCACAGGCGAGAGCCAATTTGGTAGCCAGCACAGAGTTGCACCCGTGCGCGATGTTGGCAAAGGGTCCGCCGTGCACAAATGTCGGCACACCCTCCAGACTCTGCACGAGGTTCGGGTGTATGGCGTCTTTCAGAATGGCTAACAAAGCATCTGTCACTCCGAATTCTCTCGCATACACAGCTTCATCTTGCGCGGTAAACCCCACCACGATGTTGTCGATGCGACGCCGCAAGTCCTCCCGATCCTCAGCCAAACAGAAGCATGCCATGATTTCGGAAGCGGGTGTAATGTCAAAACCATCCTCGCGCGCCACCCCATTACCTCTCAGACCGACAACGATGTTGCGCAAAGAACGGTCGTTCATATCCATGACGCGTTTCCACGTCACCTTCGAAGGGTCCA
Source organism: uncultured Akkermansia sp. (assembly GCA_964459715.1). Lineage (GTDB taxonomy): Bacteria > Verrucomicrobiota > Verrucomicrobiia > Verrucomicrobiales > Akkermansiaceae > Akkermansia. The sequence continues at coordinate 1,386 of CAYWNS010000109.1, read as the reverse complement.
ACCGCGTGGTGTGGTAGAAGAGCGCGTTGTCCACGACAGCAGCCAAGAGATTGTTGGCGGAAGTGACAGCGGCAAAGTCGCCGTTGAAGCACAGGTTAATACTCTCCCCGGGCGTGATGCTGGATGCCCCACCACCGGTCGCCCCTCCCTTGCGCCCGAACACCGGTCCCATGGACGGCTCGCGGAGGGCTAGGCATGCGCGCTTTCCGATGACTTGCAATCCCTGCGCTAGTCCGATCGAAACGGTCGTCTTCCCTTCCCCTGCCGACGTAGGCGTGAGGGCACTCACGAGAATGAGTTTGCCGCGAAGTTCCCTCCCTTGCAATGCCCGGATGTCCACCTTTGCCTTATCGCGCCCGTAGGGGATGATGTAAGTCTCCTCCAACCCCAGTTTCGAAGCCATTTGCCGCACAAACGATACTTGCTCTGCCATGCCCACATCCTACCATACTGCCGCACTTGATGCAAGTTCACGCCACACAGATTATACACCCGTCCCAATAAAATTCTCGAAAAACGCTACGATACTGATCCCCATGCGAGTTACAGATGCTCTGCGTACTAGGGGGCTTTAACATCACGGGTGCATGGATTTAGTTTCCACACATCGTTTCGGCTTTGCCTCCTCCCGCCATGCCCGCGCAACCTCGTTGCGCCTAACTCCTTCACTTCGTACTTCGTACTTAATCCCCTCCCCGTTTCCCAGCCGCAAAGTCATCGCCCACCACGAAGCTCGTATTTTTCTTGGGACGGCTGTGGTTTGGCACAAATTAGCGTCCAATTTTTTTCCTTGACATGTTCGGGGAACGCTCTATAGTGTACGGACAGAGGGGGAGCGAGTGACGTCTTCGCGTAGGAGGGTGAAAACAAGCGTACGATGAACCTCGACACGACATTGATGAGCTCGATTGAGTCCGCGCTGAGCGAACTCAACAAGCTGGATTACACGGAAAATGGTGCGTTGGGATACAAGTCCACCGGACACGCGCTGCTCGATCTCAACTTCAGGGCGGCGTCGTACAGAGATGCCGACCCGCAGAACATAATCGAAGATTTTGCCCACGCTTACGCGGAAGACAAGTTACTTGCCCTCAAATGGCTCTTTTTTGCGCGGGATGTCCGTGGTGGCGTGGGGGAGCGCAGACTATTCCGGATCATTTTAGGCTACCTCGCCGTCACCTGCTCGGAGCTGGTGCGAAAGCTCATCCCGCTGGTCGCCGAATTCGGACGCTACGATGACCTGCTCCTGCTGCTGGATACACCGTGCGCGGAGGATATCATCCGCTACATCGGGGAACGCCTGGCAGACGACACCAAGAACATGCAGGAGCGGCAACCGGTTTCCCTGCTGGCTAAGTGGCTCCCTTCCATCAATACATCGTCCAA
>CAYWNS010000108.1:0-4411 GCA_964459715.1 uncultured Akkermansia sp. | reverse complement strand
GCAAACGCTAGCAGATTTACAGTCTGCCCCCTTTGACCGCTCGGGAACCTACCCTTGGATGCGCCTCCGCGTACGAAAGCGCGCCCACTCTACATGAAAAAATAGCGAAAAGCAAGCCTTTTTTTGAAAGGCAAAGAGAAAAACCACAGCCGTCCCAATAAAATTTTCGAGAATCGCCGCGATGCTAGTCCCCATGCGGGGTACAGACGCTCTGCGTACCAAGTGGGCTTCAACATCACGGGTGCATGGATTTAGTCCCCACACGTCGTTTTTGCTTTGCCTCCTCCCGCCATGCCCGCGCAACTCCGTTGCGCCTAACTCTTTCACTTCGTACTTCGTACTTCGTACCTCGTACTTAATCCCCTCCCCGTCTCCCTGCGTCAGAGTCACCGCCCACCTCGAAGCTCGTATTTTTCTTGGGACGGCTGTGGTTTTCTTGGGACGCCTGTGGGTGGAAACTTGACGAGACGCGAGGCTTGTGCGAAAATGCTCCCCGGATGCAGGAATCGTACATCAAGAAAGTCGATGAAATCAGCGTGGCTCATTTTTATGACTCACATCACATCCATCTCGAGCTGGAGCTCCTCAACAGTCCGCTCGGCATGACGCGTCCGATACGCAAACCCGCCCTCAATCGCCCTGGTTTAGCCCTCTCCGGCTTTTTCGGATATTATGCGCAGGAGCGCATCCAAGTTTTTGGTTCGGGAGAAATGGCCTATTTGGGGGAATTGAAAGACCCGGAGCGCAGTGAGCGGATGCGTCGTATTTGCGGGGCAGAGGTCCCGTGCCTTATCTTTTCACGTGGGGCAGAAGTCCCGCAGGATATCATCACCATCGCGGATGATTGTGCTGTGCCCGTGTTTGGCTCATCCCTGCCGACGATGAGTCTCGTGAACCGCGCGACGATCATCTTAGAGAATGAGTTTGCGGATAGCACCACGGTGCACGGTTGCATGGTCGATGTGCGTGGGGTAGGGGTACTCATCACCGGTCCGAGCGGCATCGGCAAGAGTGAGGTATCCCTCGGTCTCGTAGAACGCGGAGCTTCGCTCGTTTCCGATGACATGGTGCGCATCCGCAACATCAGCGGCGACCTCATCGCGACTTGTCCTGAGATGGGCAGAGGTTATATCGAAATTCGCGGCATCGGGATCATCAATGTAGCCGACCTCTATGGTCTGCGCGCTTTTCGCCGTCAGAAACGCATTCACCTCAATATCAATCTTACCGACGATGCAATGTATAAGACCGACCGCATAGGTCTCGAGCGCAAAACAACGAGCATCATGGGTGTCAAGATAGAAAGCATCACCCTTCCCGTCGCCCCGGGGCGTGATATGACCCGTCTCGTTGAGGTGGCAGCCCTCGGCAAATACCTCCGCCAGAGTGGTTACGATATGGGGCTCACGTTTTCTCAACGCCTAAACGAGGAAATTTCAAAACAATCCATACATATTCACGGCAATGACGAATAATATCCAACTCCAGACGATAGTTTCGCTGTTGAATAATTTGCTTTCGGTGCAATTTATCCAAGATTCGCCGATGGCAATCAACGGCTTGCAAGTCGAAAATGACGGCAAAGTCCACAAAGTAGCCTTGGCGGTAGATGCCACGCAGAAAACGCTGGATGACGCGGTGGCGGCGGGTGCTGACCTCCTCATTGTGCACCACGGGATTTTCTGGTGCGGTTTGCGTCCCATAGCCGGTTGGTGGCGCAAGAAAATTGAGACCTGTCTGAATCACAATTTGGCTGTATATGCGGCGCATTTGCCATTGGATGTGCACCAGAGTTTGGGTAACAATATATGCATTGCCCGCGAGCTCGGTCTGTTGCGGATTTCCACAGAAATGGAACGCCACGGGGTGGCTCTGGCTGTCTCCGGTATCTTCAACGGCACCGTCGGCGAGTTGCGCGACGCGTACTCTCGCATCACGGAAACCGAGATCACCGGCACGGTTATTGACCCCGCCGCCTCTGCGGGACGAGTCATCGTCTGTTCCGGCTCGGCGGGTCCGGAGATTTATCGCGTGCAGGAAAAGGGGTTCACCACGTTTCTCACCGGTGAACAAAATCACTGGGTCTACAATGCCGCTCTGGACATGCGTATGAATATCCTCTTTGCCGGGCATTACGCCACTGAAACATTCGGTGTGAAAGCTATTGGGGCCATGCTGAAAGAACGGTTCGGGTTGGAGTCGGTCTTCATTCACAATCCAACGCGGATGTGAGTATGCTGCACATCGTGCGTGACAGCCCGGGCATGCGTCTGGATCAATACTTGACGCGTGTGCTCCCCGAGCTCTCCCGGGCGCGCGTCCAAGCTCTCATCAAAGGGGGGGATGTCACGTTGGAAGACGGCAGTGCCTGCAAACCGAAAACGCCGGTGGAGTTGGGAATGCGCTTATCTATCGTGATACCCCAGCCCTCCCCGGCGTCTGCCCTCCCGCAGCCCCTCCCACTGAATATTCTCTACGAGGACAGCTACCTCATCGTGCTGAACAAGGAGTGCGGCATGGTGGTGCACCCCGCCGCCGGAAATCCCGATGGTACCCTAGTCAACGCTTTGCTGCACCACTGCGGTGACCTCTCCGGCATCGGCGGCACGGAACGCCCGGGCATTGTGCATCGCCTAGATAAGGACACGAGCGGTTGCATCGTGGTCGCCAAAAACGATGCAGCCCACCGCTCTCTCGCCGCCCAATTCGCGGCGCGCGATACGCAAAAAATTTACCTAGCTGTCGTGCAGGGTGCCCCCCAGCCGCCTCAGGGTTCGGTGTATACGAATATCGGGCGTCACCCCGTCAACCGCCTCAAGATGTCGGTGGTGAACCCCGGCAGCGGTAAACCCGCCCTCACGGAGTACGAGTGCCTTTCTTACGATGTCGTCACCGATAGCTCGCTCGTGCTCTGCACCCTCCATACTGGTCGTACGCACCAAATCCGGGTACACATGCTGCACCTGGGGCATCCCCTCATCGGCGACCCCATCTACGCTCACCCCGCGCGTCAAAAAGTGAATCCGGGGCGTCTCATGCTCCACGCTTGGAAACTTTCTTTCCTGCACCCCGCCACCGGTGAACGGATGTCCTTCACCGCCCCCATCCCCGAAGAATTCCTCCCGTGGACTCGCATGTGCCCCGAGAAATTGGAAGCTTAGTGGTGAGCGGTGACTTTGAGGCAGGAAGACGCGAGGGTGATCAAGTACGAGGTACGAAGTACGAAGTGAGGGAGTTAGGCGCAACGGAGTTGCGCAGGGGAGTTGGAAGGAAGCAAAGCCGGAACGATGCGAAGGGAATAAATCAAAGCACCCGTGAGGATGAAGCCCCCTTGGTATGCAGAGCGTCTGTAACCCGTATGGGGATTAGCATGGCAGCGTTTTTCGAAAATTTTATTGGGACGGGTGTGATTTTTTGTTTTTTTTGAATTTTTCTCCTTGACTAACATCTCAAAAAATGTTACACTACGCCTGCTCCGTGTGGGCGTACCTCCTTGGTCCGGCTGCGCGTGGCATTCAACGTTCATAATTATCACTATGAAAAAGACATTAGCACTCGTTGCTCTCTCCGCCGTCGGTATCCTGTTCACCAGTTGCGGCACTACTACGCGCCCAATTGGTACTGTGTATGCCGATGTGTCTGACCCGGTCGCTGTTTCCGGAAATTCCGGCAGCCGCGTAGGTGAGGCCACTTCGACCTCTTACTTCGGTGTTGTTGCTCTCGGTGACAGCTCGATTGAGGCGGCAAAACGCGCCGGCGGCATCAGCACGGTGTCCAGTGTGGACGTGAAGCGCAAGAACATCCTTGGCGTCATCTCCACCTACACCACTGTCGTACGCGGTAACTGATAGATTTGTACGTTACCTGTATCTCAACGGCGTACCGCTCGGTCGGTGCGCCGCTTTTTTTGCGTTTTTTTTGTAAACCGCTCTCAATCAACCATATCGAATCTGTGTCGGACCGGAGGCACAACACATGCATTGTTTCCCGGCTCCGCATACTTCGTACTTCCCGTTTCTTGACGGCATGCGCGGTTGCTGACACGCACGCTGTGGACTACCATGAGGGCTCGTGTATGCTGTTCATCTCATTTCAAATGCCGTGCGCAAGCAAAAAATTACTCTTCCCCTGAAAAAAAATACGTTATGCCCGGAGCGAGGGAAGAAAACCGACCGTCCTACCGGGAATAACAATTCCTGTTCCGGGTATAGAGTATGTTGATAATGAGCAGAGAATGACTTACCCGGGATGTATCGTATTTGAAATGAGATATACTGACGAGTGAAGTATGGGCGGAGAATTTCCAGCTGCGAGGTCGGTGGATTCTTCGCATAGAACTCTTACTTAAGCAATCAAAGATTATGAAACTCCATTTGCCCCACGGTCTCCGCAAGGCTCTTCTGGCTTGCCT
>CAYWNS010000107.1:0-4434 GCA_964459715.1 uncultured Akkermansia sp. | reverse complement strand
TTACCGTTCGGCGTCTGCATGATGTGGGTCGCAGTGGCTTGTGGGCTTTCTTCCTTGTTCCGGGAAACCTCCTCTTCTTATACCTACCCGGCATTATTCTCGGTCTTGTCGATAGCCAGCCGGGCACGAACCAGTGGGGTGCTAATTTGAAAGCTTAAACACCCGGAATACGCTGACGAACTCATCTGTTGCACGCACGGTGTGCTGCTTTCTGCGTCGAATTCTATTTTAGAAAAGTCTCCTCGCGGTGTATTTTCTAAAATAGGAAATGGGACTGCTCAAGCGAAAATGAAGCGGGAAGGGAAGCCACTCACATCTGTCCCAAATAAATTACATGCTTCGTGGTGGGCGGTAACTTTGCGGCGGGAAAACGCGGGGGAACGGAAGTACGAGGTACGAAGTACGAAGTGAAGAAGTTAGGCGCAACGGAGTTGCGCGGGTGCGTTGGGGGAAAGCGAAACAGAAAATACGCGTGGGGGATAAATCAACGCACCCGTGGTGTTGAAGCCCCCTTGGTACGCAGAGTGTTTGTAACCCGCGTGGGGATTGGCATGGCGGCATTTCCCGAAAATTTTCATGGGACAGGTGTGGAAGCCACTAGGCGGGACCGTGGTTCGGGGATAGGTCGATGGCATTGGAACAGCGGACAAAGAAACCGCCGCCGAGAAGTCGTGCGGGGCTAGACGGGTCGTAAAAGGCACAGACTTGACCGGGGGAGAGGGCACGCACGGGGCGGTCAAAGGTGAGTTGTACGGTGGTGTTATCGATGAAACGCAAGGACGCCGGTTCGGCGGGGGCACGGTAGCGGGGCTGAGCGAGGACGCGCTCCGGCAGGGGGTGCCGGGTATTGGTGATACTGCCGACAGTAGCGGTGCGGGTGTAGAGACCGGGTGAGTCCGGGCACTCGAAGTCGAGGATCAGCCGGTTGTTGGGAATATCCTTACCGACCACGACGTAAGCCACACCCTCGCGTGGGGAGGCAACGTGATGCCCCTTTCGCTGTCCGATGGTGAAGAGATGCAGTCCGAGGTGGCGTCCGAGAATGCGCTCCGAGGGGTCGACGATGTCGCCGGGGTTGTCGGGGATGTAATGGCGCAGGAAGTCGCCCATTTTCGCCTGCCCGATGAAACAAATACCCTGCGAATCTTTTTTGGAGGCAACAGGTAAGGAAAACTCGTGAGCCAGCTGCCGGACGCGTGGTTTGGTCAGGGAACCGATGGGGAAAATGGCATGTTCGACCTGTTCCGGACGCATGAGCGACAGGAAATAGGACTGGTCCTTGTTCGGATCATCACCGCGCAGGATGAAGTTCTCGCCGCTTGCGGTGTCTTCCCGTTTGGCATAATGACCGGTCGCCACTCCCGTAAAGCCTTGCTCCAGAGCATAATCCAGCAACACGCCAAACTTAATTTCTCGATTGCAGAGGACATCCGGGTTGGGGGTGGACCCGGCGCGGTAACCTTCCAGCAGGTAATTCACGATGCGGGTTCGGTATTGCTCGATGAGGTCTACCACGCGCAGCTCGATACCCAACACACGGCAAACGGCACGTGCGTCCTCAATATCCTGCTCCCACGGACATTCACCGGGTATGCCCTCCTCGTTGGTCCAATTTTTCATGTAGGCACCCACCACCTCGTGACCCTGCTGCACGAGCAAAGCCGTTGCCACAGCACTGTCCACACCGCCGCTCACCGCTGAGAGGATGCGAGCCATAGCGAATTATGCGGGGGAGAGGGTTCGAAGAAGCTCCCGCGCGGCACGTGCCCGGTCTGCCTGCTGCAGGAGCCAAGAGACCACCACCACCCGCTGCGCCCCGGCAGCGAGCACCCGCGGCAGCGTCGCTTCATTGATTCCGCCGATGCAGAAAACCGGCATCTCTCCGGCAAGTTGCTGCGCCCGCGCTATACCCCGTAAGCCAATTGCCGGACGCCCGGGTTTGGTGGCTGTGGGGAACAGCGGTCCGTAGCCGATGTAGTCTGCCCCCTCATCGCGGGCACGGCGCACCTGCTCGAGACTGTGAGTGGAACGACCGATGAGCATACGAGGTCCGACAATGCGGCGTACGTCCGCGAGGGTGCCGACATCCTGCCCCACATGGACGGCGTCCGCCCCCGCGCGTGCCGCCAACTCCGGATAATCATTGAGCACGAACAACGCGCCCTTTTTGCGACAAAGCGCACACATTCCCCGTGCGAGGGGAGTCACCTCCTCCCGCGCCAAGCTCTTTGCCCGAAGCTGCAGAATGCGCACGCCGCCCTCGATGAGTTCACTCGCGCAACTTACTGCGTCGGTAGGGCGCACATACCCGATGTCCACAATGCCATACAAGCGCGCGTTGAGCAGCCGCGTATCCATACGTTCAATGTACCATGCAAGCCGGAAAATAGCAAGACCCACGGAAATCCAAACCTGTCCTAGGAAAAATATGAGCTTCGCGGTGGGCGGTGACCTTGAGGCAGGAAGACAGGGGGAGATCAAGTACGAGGTACGAAGTACGAAGTACGAAGTGGAGGAGCTAGGCGCAACGGAGTTGCGCAGGGGAGTTGAGGGGAAGCGAGGCGAAAACGGCGCGAGGGGAGTAAATCCATGCAGCCGTGAGGTTGAAGTCCCCTTGGTACGCAGAGCGTCTGTAACCCGCATGGGGATTAGCATGGCGGCGGTTTGCGAGAATTTTATTGGAACGAGTGTGACGGAAATCACATCTGTCCCAAGAAAATAGGACGCTCAGTGGTGGGAGATGGCTTTGCCGCAGGGAGACAGGGGGGGAGATCAAGTACGAGGTACGAGGTACGAAGTACGAAGTGAAGGAGTTAGGCGCAACGGAGTTGCGCAGGGGAGCTGAGGGGAAGCAAGGCGAAAACGGCGCGAGGGGAGTAAATCCGTGCAGCCGAGAGGTTGAAGCCCCCTTGGTACGCAGAGCGTCTGTAACCCGCATGGAGATTAGCATGGCGGCGGTTCGCGAGAATTTTATTGGGACAGGTGTGGTCCCGAACAAATTAAATGCCTGGAGTAGAGCGGTAATTCCGACGTAGGGAGAACGGAAGTACGAAGTAGCAAAGTCGGGGAGTGGCAGTCAATGCGGTGATTCCGCTGCGCAGGAGGCTATTTTTTGTAGAAGGGGGACTTCTTGTAAGCGGCACGCATGGGCTCCACGTCTGCGGGGAATTGTGCGCTGATCGCCTCGATTCCTGCTACAGCTTCACAGTGAGACAAAAGCAGCCAGCGTTTCTGCCTTACCCCTTCGAGAGCTGTTGTGGGCACAATTTTGCCGTTCGGGTTGTAGTACATACATTTTCTGTAGAGACCCGGACCCACTCCTTGATGAGAAACTTTGATTCCACTTTCGAGGGTAGCCTCTTGTAAGCTGTACGAGACTTGCGCGTTGGGCATAAAGAGTAACTTATTGTCCTCGGCGAGACGTGACTGTCGCAGCTCAGGCGGCATGCTCGTGAGTATGCATTTGCTCGTCTGCACGGCAAGCCGTCGGATTTCCTCCTTGTATGGAACCGTGAGCTGGTCATAGCCCACTATGCGGGCGGCATTCGTAGCAGCTGTCCACTCCGTCGAATCCTTGGCAGACACATCTGCCAACTTACACACCTCCCCTTGCGCGTCCACGTACACGGCATTCTCATTGGCTGTGCGCTCGGATTGATATGCCGGTTCTCCGTCTACCGTGAAGCAGAAACCCATCTTCTCTGCCAGCCACGCGCGCCGCTGCTCCGCAGGCATCTCCCTGAGAGCGGTCTGTCCTTGCGCCAGCAGCTTATCACGCGGCATGCTGGTTCCTTCCCGCGCAGTCTCGTTTTCTGTTGCCACATCCCCGGACGGTATCAGATCTGCTGTCTCCTCTTTACCCAAAATCCGGGCACAGAGATTCACCAACCTGAGGGTTTGCTCGTAGTCCCACTGATACTTGTCGATGATACTGTATGAGATATTCGACCCTTCTGAATTTTTGAAATAAGTATGCTGGCGATCTACCGCATCCGTTGGCACCTGCCATGCACGATCAAAGGTTTGGATGGTGCTCACCCCTTCCTCAGTCTTCGCCAGTGTGCCATTGAGTTTGGTGAGCTGTCGGGAAAGCTGTGCTCGCAATAGATCACGCACTGAGGCGGGCATTTTCCCGAACCGTTCCTTTGCCACCGCTCTTGCCATTTGCTCGATGGGTTGCCGATAGTACTCCAGTATCGCCTCGTGAGGTATCTGCTGCAAAAGCCCCGGTGACTCACCGACAAATTCTTCCCCACTGTGCTTTGTCCCATCCGGTAAAATAATGGTCGCATTCGGATTTAGGTGTCCGTCTGCGTATCCAGCATCTTTGTGGTCCAGATAATACAGCCCCATAGCCAGAGCAATCCGCGCGAGTCGTGTTTCTTTCGGTAGAGAGCTCATTGCTTCATCCGCCCCAGCCAACAGGGCATCGTT
>CAYWNS010000106.1:0-4535 GCA_964459715.1 uncultured Akkermansia sp. | reverse complement strand
ACCAGTTCCCGCCTTACCCCGCCGCCCTCTCCACAGCTTTGCCACTTCGTACTTCGTACTTCGTACCTCGTACTTGATCTCCCCCGTGTCTTCCTGCCTTAAAGTTAACGCCCATCTCGAAGTTCATATTTTTCTTGGGACAGATGTGGTTGTTATTTGGGATAGGTGAATTTTTTCCTTGACTTTCGGCGGGCTCGTGGCTAGGATATGTCCCTGATGAATCCCTGCAGTATGATCAAGTTGCCGCTACCCCCCCCCCCGTTTGTTATTAGCTTATTATAAGCGATTTACAGCGTTTATTGTTATTTCTCTGCTTGCGCAGGTAGGTTCGGCGGAGGATGTTGCTGCGAAACCGCAGCAAGGTGGGGAGTCGTTCTTCCCGGTAAATGACGGGGCGGCGTTGCTCAAGGAGCTGAAAGCCATTGAGAGGGGTGGGGACATCAACGCTGCGGGAGTGCCGCAGTCCGCCGATCGATACACTTTTGCAGTGCCCGGGAAGAAACCCACTATTGCCCGTGAGTTGCTCCCTCCGGGTTGCGCGCGCGATCTTCTGAATACCCATCTTCTGCCCATTGAGCGGGATGAACAACCCGTATAATCCGTTTTTGGCATCATTCTCGTTTAGAACCATAACATCTACCGACCGTGAAAACAAAGAAACAAAAGAGAAAAGGCTTTGCCCTCGTGGCGACTCTTACATTGATGATTCTTCTGGGGCTCATTGCCGTGGGGCTACTCGCCGTTGCTTCGAGTCAGAATCGCATCGCGGCGCAAACCATCCTGCAAGCGGAGGCTCGGCAGCAAGCCCTCATCGGACTGGATGCCGCCATTTCCGACCTCCAAATAGAAGCCGGTCCCGACCAACGCGTGACAGCTTCTTCCGGTATCCTCTCGGACAACAAATCTAACCCGCAGTATGTGCTGGGGGTGTGGGACAGTTGGCAGGCTCCGCTCTACGGCAGACACAAGGGGAGGGATATCCAGAGAACCTACACCACCGGGCGCGCTTCCATGTTCCGCCGTTGGCTGATCTCTTGCAGCGATCCGCGTCAACAGCGTCAGCTCAACTCCGTCAAGGAGCTCAGTACGCAAAAGCCCGGATACCGCATCTGCATGGTCGGGGAAGGAACTCTGGGCACCGAGGCTTCCAAAGATGAGTATGTGTACGCGGAGCTCATCACCATGCCCTCCCCCGACCGCAACCAAACCTGCTTCGCTTGGTGGATTGGGGGAGAAAACCAAAAGGCAAATGTGGCTGTTGCGGACCGCCCGCGAACCGATGACCCCGTGGAAATTTTGCATCGGACGTGGGATACGCCGGCACCGGTCTTCCGCGACAGCAAAAATCTCGATTTCCTGCCGGAGGAAATCCCCGATCCACAAAAAATTGTGGACTTGAAGACTCTTCCACTGATTAACCGGGGTACCGCCGATGTCGGTCAACCTTACTTCTTCGATGCCACGACGTACTCGTATTCCCTCATCACCAATCCCCGAGATGGCGGTCTGAAACTCGACCTCAACCTGCTGCTCAACAAACAAAACTTGAGAGATACGCCGATGCGACCGCGCGCAAGCCAAGACTGTCCTCTGGCAGAGGGCGAAGGCTTACCCACCGGTACGGAGGCTTCCTTCCCCATCGGCTCTTGGCAAGCCCTGCACGCTTTCTACAACCTGTGGCCCGATGGCACCGCAGTGGAAGAAGACTTTACCTCCTCGCGACTCGTCGGCAACGTCTCCGGAGCGCACGCGCGTATGGGCGGTTACTTGGAGGGTGGCACTACCGAAAAGGGTGATAAGGTCACCTTCTTTGATGAGAGGTCTCGCTTCAATGAGAATCAACACTCCGGGTATGCTCGAACTCCGGTCCTGCTCTCTTTCTACGGAGCATACGGGCTACTCATGGATGATCCCGAAAAGTCCGGAAGTGGTTATAGTCACGGATTGGCATACGCGCCGTTCTTTCTGTGGTGGAATCCCTACAATGTGCCTCTGCGCGTGGGTGCTAAAAAGCTCTGGGCTCACAGCCTGCTTTACCGCACCAATTCCGTTTTGTGGTGGAACGACAACTCGTGGTGGCGTTATTTGATGCTCCAGACGATAAGAGCAGAACAGGGAGTGTACACGGACAAGGCTCACAGGTTGGGTCAGAGGAATGTGTTTGCTAACGACTGGGGGAATTATTTTGTGCATTCGCAGGATGACCAGTCCAGCGATATTGTCTTTGAACCCGGCGAAATTTTGATGTTTTCCATGGCGGAAGGGTTCAACAATTTAGAGCTGCTCAATTCGGGTTTAGACCAGAATGCTCTGAGCTATTCTCAGCCACAGCAAATCCCTTTCGTGCAGGGCGACCAGGTAGGTATTTTGCACAATTACTTCTCTTCACAATATTCGTACAACAATCATACTGATCTCATAATGAAATTGGCACTGGAGACTCTACCCGGCTATAGCAGTGCCGCGAACAACATTACAACACAGCTACCTCAGGAGGCTCAATACGTGAGCGGTGGACAACTCTACGATACGATCGGAGACTACTTGGGTCCCAAGTCACGTGGGATGATGGCGGTGACACACGGATTTAACGGGGTGGATGCCTCACAGGCTGCCAATCAGGATGTCGATGCGAGCCGTCTCTCATCACGCCTCGATCGCTTTATCGGGGCAGAGGGGATTTCCCCGTACACCTTCAATCTCGGGTGGTATGATTACGACACGACTCCGATAGATGATGTGACCTTTGTGAGCGATATGCAGTGGAATATGAGCATGTACAAAGAGCCCTACTACTACGCGGCGGTGGGAATTGCGCCGAAGTCCTACAACCCGATGCTGAGCAGTGCACTCCCCGCTTTCAGTGACAAAAATTACCGCACCAAGAACTGGGTACACTCCAGCCCCGCCATGGGGGGCGGTGCTCTCTACAAACCGGATGACCAGCAGCGGCAGTACCACCCTTTCCAGCTTTCTGCCATAGAGGTGGATGCTAGGCGGGTGATGGATACGGTGAATTCAAAGAACGGCATCTACGGGATACAGAGTGTGGGAACGGGGGGAGGAGAGGCGGTATCGTTCATTTCGGTGCTGGAATTGCCCGTTCATCCCCCATTTTCTCTTGCCGGATTTTCCGGGATGCGGCTCAAGCCGGGGTGGTACAGTACGGGCGGCGAAGGGCGGCAGGGAACATTGGCGAGCATGCGGCGCATGCAGTACCAAGCCGGAGTCCCGGGGGTCGGTATCGGTAACTCCTTTGCGGACCCTTGTTTGCCGCCGGACCGAGTTTACGCATTCCATCAAACGAAAATTTCTTCCGACCTGAATAGCAACGGTTCCGTCTTTTCAGACTTCTACGACCACGGTTTCATCATCAATGACGCCCTCTGGGACCGCTGGTTCTGCTCCTCCGTTTCCGATATGCCCGGTGCGCGCGGGCGGGTGCGAGCAGAGGACACCTTAGACTCTTTCGTGAAAGGAGAACAATCTCTCCCCGTCTCGCGCTACAAGCTTGCTCACTCCTCTGTCTCCCAAGATCAGATCGTTTCGCGAATTATGAGCGGCGATGGCTGGAAGGAAATAGCCCGCTACCTCATGGTGGAGGGCGGATTCAATGTGAACTCAGTGTCGGAGGACGCATGGGCTGCCGTGCTGCAAGGGCTGGCGAAGCGTGAGCTCGTGAGCAACACAAATAACCACCTGCACGCAGTGGAACACAAAGGAAGGGATAATGTACTCTTCTCGCGCTTCATGGTTTCCACAGCAGACCGCACATTTGACGGTGGTAGCGTCGGCTACAACATGCTCCTCGGCGCGGCTTTCCTGCGTCCCAGTATGAAAATGGCAACGGCTTGGGGCGATGTGCGCTCACTTTCTTCCGATCAAATCCGGGAGCTGGCACGCGAAATGGTCAAGAAGGTACGCGAGCGCGGGCCTTTCTTGAATATGGCGGATTTTATTAATCGGCGGTTGGACGGCGGCACGGATGCCGCGCTGACGGGAGCGTTGCAGGCTGCCATCGACGCCACAGACATCAATAAAGACTTCTCGCGTCCCGATTTTATGGTGTACCCGCTTGCGGGGGAACTCTACTCATTCCCACGCGCGGAACAGGGCTCGATGTACACGGCTGCCCCGGGGTACCTCATTCAGAGTGACGTGCTCATGTCGCTCGGTAATATTCTCACTGTACGGGATGACACCTTTACGGTGCGTGCCTACGGCTGCGTGCGCAATGCCCGTCGCGCCATCCTAGCGCAAGCATGGTGCGAAGCCATCGTGCAGAGAACCATCGAGTATGTAGACCCGACCAATTCTCCGACTGAAGGTGGCTACGACCCCGACAACTCAGGTGCATCCGGCGAAAATCAGTCCAAACTTTCCGAAGTGAATCGCCTCATGGGGCGTAAAATGCGTGTCGTCTCCTTCAAATGGCTCGATAGCTGGGATATTTAGAAGTACGAGGTACGAAGTACGAAGTACGAAGTAGCGGAGCCGGGGAGGGGTGTTTGTGTGGTGCTGCAGCTTGGCGCGGG
>CAYWNS010000105.1:0-4689 GCA_964459715.1 uncultured Akkermansia sp. | reverse complement strand
CAGAGCGTCTGTAACCCGCATGAGGATTAGCATCGCAGCGTTTTTCGAAAATTTTCTTGGGACAGGTGTGGGGGGCGGGACATTTTCTTGGGACGGATGCGGGATTTTTGCTTGCACGGGCGGAACAAAGTGTGGTAACATAAAGGGCACGGGATATGACAGACACAACATTGAGAGCGTATGAGTTTGAGGATGGTCTCTGGATACGGTGTAACAGTCGCGGGAGTTTCATCAACAGCCCTACTCTGAAAGAGATGGCGGACAAATACCTCGATCGAGGGGGGACGCATGTGGTAGTGGATTTAGAGATGTGTCCCGGGGTAGACTCCACATTCATGGGGACCTTGGCGGGGATAGCCGGGCGATGCCAAGCGGGTGGGGGAAGTTTGGAGATTGCGGGAGCGACGGCGCGCACACGGGGAGCCATGGAGAGTTTGGGACTGGATATGTTGCTTGCGATAGACCCGCCCGATGCGGCTTGGCAAGAGAATTTGGCGGAGCGGCGAGAGGTGCTCAGCAAGCAGACGGCAGAGAGCGGGGAGGAAACGCTGACGCCGAGCGAGATGGAGCGCACGCAGCATGTATTGGCTGCGCACAACACGCTGCGGTCTATGAATCGGAAGAATGACGAGACGTTCGGCTACGTGTGCGAGGCACTGGAAGCGGAACTGAAGCAACGCGAAAAGGACGCAGGTGAAAAGCGCGAGTAACCGGGCGAAGGAAGGACAGAGAGGGAGAGATGATGAAGGAGGGAAAGGCACACGGACACTAGGGCGATGAAGGACGAAAGTGCAGAATATGCGGCGCAGTGCTATCGCGAATTGCAGCAGTCCGTTGCGGAGACATGCGATATGGCGGTCTGCGAAAGAGGGGAGACGGAGGAAGCGGCACCGGAGCTCAGTGAGATGGAGGTGCAGGGGTTGTGGGAGAGCGGAATCTTTGGCAATGAGTGGGAAAGTGAGCGGCACGGACACGTGCGAATACTCGACTTCGGCGAGTGGAACCGTGGTGCCGGACCGGATTTCCTGTATGCGGAGGTGGAGATCAACGGAAAGCGTGTGCGCGGCGATGTCGAAATTGACCCCCACGCGCAGGATTGGGAGGGACACGGGCACGGCATGAACCCGCGCTTCAATAATGTGGTGTTGCACGTCGTCCTCACGCGCCCGCCGAAGGGTTGGTTCACTCGGAATTCATTGCACTTGGAGGTCCCCGTGGTTTACCTGACCCCGCAGCAGATACGCGATGCTCTCTGTATCCGGCAAACGACCATAGCAAGCCTTTGTGGTAGGGACGGGTGGGATGGGCACACGGAGCTGTGCGCCCAACCACTGGCAGAAATGGGGGTGGAGCAGATTGAGGCACTCCTCTTATCGGCTGCCGCGCACAGGCGGGAAAACAAGCGGCGCGCATACCGGCGCAAGGCGGCAGTGCTCGGGGAGGAACAAGCCGGATATGAGGCGTGGGCGGAGTGTCTCGGCTACAGCACCAACAAAGAAGCGATGGTGCTGCTGGCGCGGCGTGCTCCCCTGCGACGCTTGCACGGAGCGGACACCGAGGCGGTTTTGCTCGGCGCGGCGGGATTCCTGACACCGACTTTACCCGCACGCACCGAACCGGAAGCGCGTGCATACCACCGCCGCGTTTGGGATGCGTGGTGGAAACTCAAAGGGGACTTTGCGTTGGAAGGACGCCGGTGCCCGGATTGGCAGTATGTCGGCATCCGTCCGCTCAATCATCCGCATCGCAGGGTGGCGGCTCTGGCGGTGAGTGCGCAGCATTGGGCGGACATACGACCGAGGCTCAGTGCCGGTAGGTCTAGGGAGCTCCAAGAGCTCCTCTGCTCGTTGAGACACCCATTCTGGGAACGCCACTGCACCCTCGTCTCGACCTCCCTGAAAAAGGCATGTGCACTCGTCGGGCGCGAGCGCGTGAGAGACTTTCTGTGCAACCACGTGTATGTGGCGGATGACAGTCCTGCGGCATGGGAAGCCTACAAACGACTTACGCGTTCGGTGATGCCTGCCCGCGCGTCTCAACTCGCACAAAGTCTCTTCGGAAGTAGGGATGATTTGAAGGGGCTCCTCCACCGGGAGTTTGCGTGTCAGGCTCTGCTGCAGATAGGTGCCGACTTCTGTCGCTCAGGTTCATGTGAAAATTGTCTTTTCCCGGTGCAACTGAAGAAGTTTAAGCCGTAACACATACGTAAAAAGCACATGACGGATTGTATGACCGGGAGTGATTTTGATACGCTACTCAAGGCTGTTTCGCGCTCCTTTTATTTGTCGATCAAGTGGTTACCGAAGGCAATGCGTTCGGGCATTGCTGTGGCGTACCTGCTGGCACGCGCTACCGACAGTGCTGCCGATGCGAAGGGGATGCCTGTTCGGCAGCGAATGCACGCTTTGCAGACCATGCAGGCGGCACTGAATGGGAGTGAGTGGAATCCGCTCCCGCCGGAACTTTGTGCGGCAGCCGACACCCCCGCCGAGGCAGAACTACTCCGTCGTTTCGGAGATGTGCTCTCCGCTCTGCATACCCTTCCCCCGGAGCAAGCGGCTTTGGTGCGCGATGTCCTCTCCTTCATCCTGCAAGGTCAATTATGGGATGTCTCCTTCTTTGAAGAGCACTCGCGCGTGCTTTCCGATGAGCAAACCCGACTCTACATCTACCGTGTGGCGGGCTGCGTGGGACGCTTCTGGACACGGCTCGGGCGTGTCGCACTCGGGGATGCATTCTGCGCCGCAGACCAAGCAGACCTGCTGGAACAGGCGGCTACGCGCTACGGTTGCGGTCTCCAACTCGTCAATATTTTGCGCGACCGGGAGGAGGATATTTCCCATCGCGGCAGAGATTACCTCTGCAGCGATCCGTCCGTGTGGATGGAGCGTGCGGAAAGATATTTGGCGGATGGTCTGGACTATGCGCGGCGTCTCCGTGGGTACCGCGTCCGCCTGACCGGGATGCTGCCCGCATTGTTGGGACTCAAGACGCTCGCGAAACTGCGCAAAAACACCACTCCCGGTAAACGCGTCAAGATTTCGCGCATCTCTGTGTACATCTGTCTCCTCCGCGCCGCTCTCACTGCCCTCTGAGCATCTCTTCCGTTTTATCCTCACCGACTTTGCCACACTTCGTATCGGATTCACGGTGACCGATCTGACGGACCGACACCGACTGCGGAGCTAAGGCGGATGAACGCAGGATGGTCACACAGCATAAACGCCGGGTCGCTGTTGAGCAACCCGGCGCACGTTTATGTGATAGAGATAAAAAGAAGTCCCGGACGATCAGCCCTGAGCTGCCGGAGCCGGAGTTTCAGGCGCAGGAGCAGGTGCTGCCGGAGCCGGAGCTTCCGGTGCGGGAGCAGGAGCTGCCGGGGTCAGAGCCTCAGGCGCAGGAGCAGGTGCCGCCGGAGCCGGAGCTTCCGGTGCGGGAGCAGGTGCTGCCGGGGTCAGAGTCTCAGGCGCAGGAGCAGGTGCCGCCGGAGCCGGAGCTTCCGGTGCAGGAGCCTGTGCTGCCGGTACTACCGGGGCTGCAGGCACAGAGGCAGGCACCGGCTTATCAGCGCAGGGGTTTGGCTTATGGCACGGTGACTTTGGTGCACAGCACGGCGGCTTTGGTGCACAGCACGGCGGCTTTGGTGCACAGCACGGCGGCTTTGGTGCGCAGCACGGCGGCTCCGGTGCGCAGCACGGTGGGGGAGGCACAGGACAGCAGTGGCACGGAGGAGGAGGAGCGCAGCATGGGCAGCCTTGGCAGCATGCCTCGGGTTCGTGGTGACGAGGTCCATGGTGGCGCATACCGTGGTGTCCATGGGCATGCTTACGATGCTTCATGAACTCCTCTTTGACTGCAGCCTTCTCCTGATCATCGAGCTTACCGTCCTTGTCGGCATCAAACTTTTCGAGGACATGCTTCTCGAAGTTGGCGCGGCGTTCGGCAAAATCTTTGCGTGCGGCTTCTTTTTCTTGGTCATCAAGTTTGCCATCTTTGTTGGTGTCAAACTTCTCAAGGATACGCTTCTCGAAGTCGGCACGACGTTCAGCGAATTCCTTGCGTATAGCTTCCTTTTCTTGGT
This sequence comes from uncultured Akkermansia sp., assembly GCA_964459715.1. GTDB lineage: Bacteria > Verrucomicrobiota > Verrucomicrobiia > Verrucomicrobiales > Akkermansiaceae > Akkermansia. Next base: position 608 of record CAYWNS010000105.1, on the reverse strand, counting down.
CATCGAGTTTGCCGTCCTTATTGGTGTCAAATCGTTCCATGAAACGAGCTTTCACCGCAGCATGATGAGGCGAGATGTCGCGAGGACCATCGACGGAAGGCGGCGGCGGGGGACCTTGCGGGTTCTCCGGAGCCGGAGTTGGATCCTGTGCCATGAGTGGCATGACCAACGCAGCGAGTGCTATGAATATCTTGTTCATTGCAGAGTGGGGTTTATATTACATCATCGATACGGAAGAGCAGATTACCCTTCCCAAATAAAAGTACGGATTCTGATCCTCATTATCTACACGCATGACGAAATTTTTTTTCTTTTTTTTCAATTTTTTTTGAGAGAGAGGAGCGTATCCACGCCTGTGCTGAGAAAATGAGGGGTCCGGTAGTGGGCGTAACGTTGTCTCGGGGAAACGCGGGGGAGATCGAGTAAGGGGGACACCCTCCTCCCCTTTCCGTCGCACGTGGGCAACGCGGGCACAATAACCACGAGCAATGACAAGGAATGTATTTTTGTCCGATTATCCCCGTGTCCAGTGGGGGGGGGGGGGAGGAGGAGGAAAGCCGGTTGTCAGATTCGAACTGACGACCATCCGATTACAAATCGGGAGCTCT
>CAYWNS010000104.1:0-4703 GCA_964459715.1 uncultured Akkermansia sp. | reverse complement strand
AGGGAAACTCCCCCAGCGCATCGGATTCAAAATGAGATACACTCCCCCCGACATGTGCTCAGTGCCCCAATTCTCTATGGTTTTGCCCACCTCTGCCCCCCGTATGCGCGGCAGAGCTTTATCTCCGGTGACAGCATGACTTCCCTCGTTACAGGCGGTACCGGCTTCCTCGGTTCGAATCTTTGCGCGCGACTGCTGCGCGAAGGAAAACGGGTGATTTGCCTCGACAACAACTACACCGGGCGCATGGTGAATGTGGCGGAATTACAGGGAAGTACGGATTTCCGCTTCGTGCTGCACGATGTGTGCGACCCCTTCGACCCGGATGAGCATCTCGATGAGATATACAACCTCGCCTGCCCGGCTTCCCCGCCTGCGTACCAGGGACGGCACTCCATCGACACCACGCGTACGTGCGTGTTGGGTGCGTTGAATATGCTGGAGCTGGCGAAAGCGCACGGCGCGCGTATCCTGCAGGCGAGCACCTCGGAGGTGTACGGCGAACCGCTGGAGCATCCGCAGCGCGAGTCCTATCGCGGCAATGTGAATCCCATCGGCATCCGCGCTTGTTACGATGAGGGCAAACGCTGTGCAGAGAGTCTCTTCTTCGATTACCATCGGCACGAGGGTGTCTCTATCCGGGTGGTTCGCATTTTTAACACCTACGGTCCGAAGATGGACCCGGGGGACGGGCGAGTAGTGTCCAACTTCATCTGCCAAGCTCTGCGCGGCGAGGATATTACCATTTACGGGGACGGGTTGCAAACGCGTTCGTTCTGCTACGTGGATGACCTCATTGAGGGCATGGTGCGGGCGATGGCGGTGGATGATCCGGACTTCACGGGACCGGTGAATCTGGGCAATCCCGGCGAGTTTACGATACGTGAGCTGGCGGAGATGGTGCTTGCCAAGGTGGGCGGTAACTCAAGGCTCGCGCGGCGGGCACTCCCGGCGGATGACCCCACGCAGCGGCGTCCGGATATTTCCTTGGCGTGGCAGGTGCTCGGTTGGACTCCCAAGGTGCCTTTGGCGCAGGGGCTGGAGCCCACCATAGAATACTTCAAAACTCAAATTACAGACGAGAAGCATGAAAGTAGCGATCATAGGAACAGGGTACGTGGGACTACCCACGGGTGCCGGGCTGGCAAGTCTGGGACATCAGGTGACGTGCGTGGACTGCATTCCCGAGAAAATCGAGAAGCTGCGCGCCGGGCAAGTGACGCTCTTTGAGGAGGGCTTGGAGGAGCTGCTCACGGACGGACTGAAAAGCGGAAACTTGCGCTTCACCACGAGTATGGAGGAGGGCGTGGACGAGGCACAGCTCGTGATGGTGGCGGTGGGGACGCCGGAGAATCCGGAGACGGGTGAGGCAGATCTGAGTTACCTGTTCGCTGCCGTAGAGGAGCTGGCAAAGTGTCTGAAAACACCCACCGTAGTCGCCATCAAATCCACGGTACCGGTGGGTACGGGCGACCGCGTGGAGGAGCTGATCCGTAAGACCAATCCCACCGCGCAAGCGGAAGTCATCTCCCTGCCGGAGTTTCTACGCGAGGGCTACGCCGTGCACGATTTCTTCCATCCGGCTCGCATCGTAGTGGGTACGGAAAGCGAATCCGCGCGTGCACTCATCCGCGAACTGTACACCCCCATGCAACCCGCTCCGAAGTTCCTCTACGTGGCACGTCGCTCCTCGGAGGTCATCAAGTACGCGTCCAATTCCTTCCTCGCCATGAAGATTCACTACATCAACGAGATGGCAGACTTCTGCGAGGCGGTGGGGGTGGACATTCACGAAGTGGCGCAGGGCATGGGATTGGATTCTCGTATTGGTTCCGCTTTTCTGCGTCCCGGTCCGGGCTACGGAGGTAGCTGCTTCCCGAAGGACACGAAAGCTCTGCTCCAAATGGCGCAAAAGCATGGGGTGGACCTCTCGCTGGTTCGAACTACAATTACGGGCAATGAAAGTCGCCGCGAGCATATCGCGCAGAAGGTACTGGAAGCCGTAAAGGACATCCCCCACCCGCGCATCGCCGTATGGGGTCTCGCTTTCAAAAACGGCACAGACGACTGCCGCGAGAGCCCCGCCATTGATATCGTACAGCACCTCACGGAACGCAGTGATGCCACGGTGGTGGTTTACGATCCGAAAGCCATGGGTACGGCACGCGCCACCCTCGGGGACAGCGTCACCTACGCACCGGATAAAAGGAGTGCCGTTCGCGGCGCGCATGTCCTAGTCATCCTGACCGAGTGGTCGGAGTTTGCGAAAGCAGACATGAAAAAGGGGCAAAGCCTTATGGCTGCCCCGGCGAGGATCATTGACTGCCGTTTCCTTCGCATGCCCTGAGATACGCTATGCCGGGATCACTTCAAATAGTACATCACGGATCAAATAAGCTAAAACACACTAACTCAAGCTCACTAAGTTAACCATGACCAGCTCGAATACTCCCAAGCGTAGTCGCGACACAGCAAGCAAATTGCTCACAAAGCAATTGGAGGAGCTCAGTGCCAAGGTGGATGCCCTCGGCGAACGGATCGGTACATATCATCAGGAAGCACTTCAAGAGCTGGATGAAGCAACCAAGCTCGTAAAAACCGATGTAGGGAGAACCGGGTCACTGCTGGAGTTGAAATACGATTTCGCTAGATATTACCAAAACTCCTTTGAGAGGGGATTCTTGACCCCCATGTTTGAGTATATGGATCGTCCGGACTTTGAGGGGAAGTATCTGGCACTTATTCGCGGTATGGCACCTCCTTCGGTCCGCGAAGTCAATAAGATTCTGAGTCGGGTAAGTATGGTTAAGGCAAAACCCGATCAAGCGCGCTATAACTTCTATTCTGTCAGCGAGCAGGACGAAAGAACCAAGCTTCGTACCGATTTTTTAAATCGCATCCTGCGAATCAGCGACAACTTGTACGCCTACGATAAATACCTGCTCCCTGTCAGGCACTTTGAAATATGTGTCTTTCTCTACAAACACGGGATCGAGCTGGTCCGTGACAAAGAAAGTATAAAGGAGAAAGATATGATCGATGCCGGTGGCTTTATTGGAGACTCCGCATTGGTTCTGTCAGACTATACCGACAAGAGAATTTTTTCCTTTGAAGCCAACCCGCAAAACTTTGATCTCCTGAAGAAGACGCTGGAAATCAACAATTTGTCCAAAGTCGTTCCGGTTCAAAAGGCACTGTGGAATTCAGAGACGGAACTGGAGATGCATGTGCAGGGGTCATGTTCGAGCTTCACTGAGGTGGGCGGCATACAATACGTGAACGGGACCGTGAAGGTACCGACAGTTACGCTTGACCATTTTGTGAGAAGGAGAAGACTCAAGGTCGGGCTTATCAAGGTCGATCTGGAGGGAGCAGAGCTCGAATTTCTGCAGGGTGCCGAACGTACGATACGGACACAGAAGCCGGTGCTCCTGCTGAGTATCTACCATAAACCCTCCGATTTCTTTGAACTGAAGCCGATGCTCGAGCAGTGGGTGCCCGAGTACGAATTCTCCGTGTTCAACCCCGTTGATTGGGGTATTCTCCTCGAAACGATGATTGTTGCGCAACCTAAATCTATGTCGTAGCCGTAAGGTCTGTATTCCCGCGAAGAAGCTATACCCGGTCATTGTACCTGAAAATAAAACAAAACCATACACAACCACGAATCGCATACACACCACTATGTCAACAGAAGATACATCCAACAGCGAATGCAAGGGACGGAAGCCGCGTAATGACGGGCAACTTTCTTACCTAGATGCAGTGGAAAAAGTCTTGAAGGGGAATTCTAAAAAGACTCCCATGCATTACGAAGAAATAACCAAAAGAGCACTGGATGAGAAATTGATCGTTTCCGGTGCTAAAAATCCGGCTCGCTCTCTTTACGGAACAGTATACAACGATGTAAAAAAGGGAAATTCCCGTTTCCGATTCGATGGAAGACCCGGTATGATTTCCCTAGTCGCGTGGCAAGGGGCGCAGGTGCTGCAATCCATAGACAAACATAATGCGAAAGTGAAGGAACACATTCTCTCATTGCTGAAAGAAATGTCTGGGGGACAGTTTGAGAAATTTGTTGCGGATATTCTACTGCCGGGAATGGGTTTTGAGGATTGTTCTGCGACGCAGCTCAGCCACGACAAAGGGATAGATGCGCGGGGACGTATTGCAATTATGGATGCCGTATACGTCAATGTGGGCGTGCAGGTTAAGGGTGGACGGCAACCTAAAGCTATATCTCCGGACAAAATTCAGGCACTCCGAGGAGCATTAAAGCCTCAGGAGCAAGGGCTATTTATTACGACAGGAACTTTCTCTAAGCCTGCTCATGAGGAAGCTGCAGTTTCCGACGGCACCAAATCCCATATTAGTCTCATAGACGGAGATCGCCTCGTTGATATTTTGGTTAACCTTGCTATGTCCGGTGTGGAAACGGGGATTCAAATTGAAGCGAGGCAAATGCTCATTCTTGACTCGTCCTTCTTCAAAAATTACGGCAATGCAGAGCATACAAATGGGGATGAATGATTCTCCCTACATACTCGTGATGGGCGGTGCGGGCTACATCGGCTCGCACACAGTACGGCATCTGTTGGATCACGGGTATCACGTGGTGGTGACGGATAACCTCATCTACGGGCACCGTGAAGCGGTGGACGAGCGGGCGGCGTTTGAACACGCCGATCTGCTGAACCCGGCGA
>CAYWNS010000103.1:0-4714 GCA_964459715.1 uncultured Akkermansia sp. | reverse complement strand
CTTATTGATAATAAATTCCATACGTATATCCAACTCCTAATGCGTTTGCCCTGTGCCGCTCTCGCCCTTTGATTATTCGCACTTTTGTACCCCTTTCCTGCATCGGTATCCATGCCTCTATATTCTCATCTATCCTCCCAAGTTTATACCCCAAAAACCATATCTCTCCTATCCCTCCTCCTAGCTCCTTCACCCCTACTCGCTCCCCTCTTAATGCCTCGCTTACAAAGTACTCCATCCCGTGCCACAGTATCTCCCCATGCGCGTCTATGCTGCGCGTTTCCATCCCCCTGTAATCGTATTCCCCCTCTCTTCCTAGGTACGCTCGCCTGCTCTTCTGATAGTGCTCCCCGGGGGGCTCCCCCCCCCCCCCAACGCTTCGTGCGGTCTCTTGTAATTATATGCGTGTACCCATTCATCTATCTCGCTCTGCGTGTCTACACTCTCTGCTTCAAGCTCTCGCTTCATATCTAAACGCATCCTCTCGTGCGCTGCATTGTCTTGCGGACATCCCACGCGCCCTCTCACAGACTCTATCCCTAGCTTAATCCACCATATCGATAACCAGCTGAGCATCAATATTGCTTGTGTGTTCGCAAACGGAATTCCACAGTCACTCCGTATCCTTGCAGGCAATCCGTACTTCTTGAACACCTCTATCATTGCCGACTTTACTGTTCCCTCCTTCATATCTCCCAGCAGTGTTACCCCTAATATATACCGACTCTTTGTGCCTCTCATCGTCAAAGGGTAACACTTCCGCTTCCCATCCCGTGACATCCACCACCCTTTGAAATCTATCGTCCATTCCTCGTTCACCTCTTCCACCTCCTTCCCGGCTCCCCTAAGTCGTATGTTTTTTACCTTCGCTCGCCGTTTCCTTGCTGCCTTCAGCAGGCTGCATTGCTTCAGTATCCGATGGATTGTCGCCCTCCCGGGCACTTCTGCTCCCCCGCTCGGGTGTTTTACTCGTATCTCCGCTAGCCGCGTGATCGTCCCCTCTTCCAGCTGTACGCTTCTACTCAACGGTCGCCGCGAGCGTTCTCTTAACCCTGCTTCCCCCTCCGTTTGATACCGCTTCAGCCATTTGTAACCCGTCTTCCGACTGATCCCAAACATGCGGCATACCTCAGCCTTGTTTGCTCCCGGCTGCGTGAATTGCTTAATAAATCCTTTCTTTATGTCTCATGGCATATTGTTATTATGCCACACTCCCCGTCTCCTGCGTAACCCATGAGCGAGTCCAATTGGGTTACCTATGTCGTGAGACTGTACCGGATACCGCGCGGGACACGGAGGCTAATTGGTTTGCCCCAATGCTTCACGGGCTAGGATATTGCATCCACGTAAGTCCAGCTTACCGGTAGGCAACACGGGGATGACTTCCACCGGGATGATTTCGCGCGGGCACCAAAGGCGCGGCAAGCCGACAGAGACGAGGTGTGCGCGAATGGTAGCCAGTGCTTGCGCTAAGTTCCCCGAATGCACGCAGGAGAGGAGCACGAGAGCCTCCCCCTTCTGAGCGTCCGGCACACCCACGATGCACACGGCGCGTTGATCCTCCGGGAAGTCAGTGGGACGCTGCACGCAGGCTTCGATGGCGGCTTCGACCGCCTCATGGGGTACCATTTCACCGCCGATTTTAGAGAACCGAGCACGGCGACCTCCCAGACTGAGGAACGCGTTGAGGTCGACATTCCCGAGATCGCCGGTTTTAAACCAACCATCGCGAATCAGGTGAGCATTGAGCTCTGGCATACCTATGTACCCGCGAAAGACATTTGCCCCCTTCAACCAAATCATACCTTGCTCGGTGAGGGGTAGTGCGCGCTCGTCATCATCCGGGTCGGTAATGCGTACCGCGAGACCCGGCAGCACCTGCCCCACCGTGCCGGAACGATCGCCGGGGACGTAGTAGGGACTTGACGCGGAAGGCGGGGCGTCCGGCAGATTGACGCAGCAAACCGGAGCTGTTTCCGTGAGACCGTAACCTTCCAGCAGCCGTACCTTGCACTTGGCGGCAAACTCATTCGACAAGTCAGGAGGCAACTTTTCCGCGCCCACGATAAAGTAACGCACACTGCGATAGGAGTCAGTGTGAGCGCGACGCAGCATGGCGCGGGCAAAGGTGGGGGTGGTGAGGACAAGCACGCAGTTGTACTTTTCGATGAGCTCATTGAGCGAGCGAGCTTCCAGCGGGGAAGGGTAGGTTACCATGCTGAACCCATACACCGCAGGTAGCACGGTACTTACGGTCAGACCGAAACTGTGAAATAAGGGCAAACTGCAGAGGAAGCGATTGCCGGGCGGCAGGTAGACCTTGCTGAGGAGCTGGCAGATGTTCGCGATAATCATGCGATGGGTGTATGGCACGCCCTTTGGTTCTCCGGATGAACCGGAGGTGAAAATGAGAGCCGCCTCGTCATCTCCATGCCGAGCATCCAGCTTGAGCGTGCGCACGAGGAGAGCTGTCGGCGTTACCCGCGCGAACGCGACCCAAGCCGCTATACGCGCTATGCCTATTCCTTTGAGAAGGGTATCCAGATGGAGTAAAGACTCCTCCGGCGGCCAAGGGAACTGCGGCAGGCGGGACATGAAAGCACGGGCGGTGATGAAACGTCGGATGCCGCTCTGCTGCACGATGCTACGAAAAGCGGGTTCGGAGGAGGTGTAGTTGATGTTTACCGGGGAAATACCCGCCAGAATGCAGGCGTAATTGGCTATCATGCCCCCCTTACCGGGGGGTAGAATGATACCCAGGCGAGCCTCTTTTACGGTACGTTTAAGCTCTCCCGCGAGTGCTATTGAAACGCCGAGTAACTTGATGTAGCTGAGCTCAGAACCATCCAGACCATCAATCAACACCGAATGCGCGTGCTGTTTTAACCCTTCCGCTAACAAACGACCCAGCGATTTTTCCAGCACGGGGTGCATTTCGTATTCCTCCGCTGCCGCCAGCAACCACGCTTCCAAGGTACGCTCACCCGTCTGAGGTCCGGGTGTCAATTTGGGCATAATGCGCACCACTGCCCAATCGTACTCGGCATCCGTGGTGCATGTCGACCATATATTCTGACGATAAAACCCCGTAAACACCGGAACGGGAGAAATGTGAAGTGCTCCCAGTTGCATCAAAAAGGGCTTCGGTACGTCGGCTAGGCATCCCATGGGTTGTGCCGGTCGCCCGGGTAGGAAGACTATGTGTCGACCGGTTCGCAGGTACTCCATCAGCCTTTCCCGCAAGTCGCGGCTCCGACTCGTCCGAAAGGTAAATGAAATCATTCTCTCTTCCCCGATGTCAGCCAGCATCTTTTCCTGCGGTCGGAGTTCCCTCTCTACCAAGTACACAACCTTTTGAGCACCGCCGAGTGTCCGCTCCAGTGCCGCCCGCGCGGCTTCATCCAGCCGATTCGGCAAAAAAAACGATGCCTGTTTCGGCATTTTGTCCGCACCCTTCACTCGCACTTGTGCCATAACCCCAGCTTATCACATCCTACCGTAAATGCAAGCCCGAGAAAAAAGTGCCCACCACCATACCACGTCTGTCTCGGATAGATTAAAGGCTTAGAGGTGGGCGGTGACTTTGGGGCAAGAAGACGCGAGGGAGATCAAGTACGAGGTACGAGGTACGAGGTACGAAGTAAAAGAGTTAGGCGCAACGAGGCTGTGCAGACATGGCGGGAGGAGGCAAAGCCGAAAAGATGTGTGGGAACCAAATCCACGCACCCGTGAGGTTGAAGTCCCCATAGTACGCAGAGCGGATGTAACCCGCATGGGGATTAGCATTGCGGCGTATCTCGAAAATTCTATTGGGACAGGTGTGACTCTAAGCTTTTTATTTGTCCGGGCTAGGTTTGGTACGTGGGATTGTGCTTGCAGTGTGAATAAAAGGGGTGTACAATAAGCAGCGGCGGGAGGTAGCTTGGGAAGAGTTACCGGGGGTCGGGAACACACGGAAATAACAGCTATGAACGAACTTACAGGTGCATGTGTCATTGGGCAGTCGGGGGGACCGACGGCAGTTATCAATGCGAGCGTATTGGGTGCGGTGCAAGCGGCGTTGGCAGCACCGCAGGTCACGCGGGTGTTGGGAGCGGCGAATGGGATCAAGGGAGTGCTGCAAGGGAGGCTCTATGATTTGGGGCAGGAAGACCCGGCAGAGCTCGAATTACTCAAATTCACGCCGGCATCCGCGCTGGGGACGTGTCGGTACAAGATGAAGGACCCGGAGGTGGACTCCACCGACTACGATAAAATCCTCGACACGTTCAAAAAATTCGATGTACGGTATTTTCTCTACAACGGGGGAAATGACTCGATGGATACCTGCAACAAGATATCCAAGTACATGCAGAAGAGTGGGTACGAGTGTCGGGTGATGGGGATACCCAAGACCATCGATAACGACTTGAACGGCACAGACCACTGCCCCGGCTACGCGTCTGCGGCTAAATACATAGCGACCTCGTGCATGGAGGTCAAGCACGACGCTTGCTGCTATGACACCGGCATGGTAACCATCATTGAGGTGATGGGGCGGCACGCCGGGTGGCTTACGGCGGCGGCGGCGTTGGCGAACTACGCGGGAGCGGGACCGGACCTCATTTACCTGCCGGAAGTGGACTTCGACATGAATACATTCTTGGACGATGTGGAGCGTATCTACAAAGCCACGGGCAAGTGCTTGGTGGTGGCGTCGGAAGGCATACACGAC
>CAYWNS010000102.1:0-4759 GCA_964459715.1 uncultured Akkermansia sp. | reverse complement strand
CCAAGAGCCGCACTTTGGCATTGGGTGACATAGCCGGCTACACCGGCACGCTCAGCGCGAGCGTTAAGGAAAACGGCGAGCTGACCATCAGCGGTAGTATTGTCTCCGGAGGTACGGAAGGCAGCATCAATGTTTCGGACGGATGCGTAGAATTAGCGGGCGACAGCACAGCCGTGCTGCAGAAGACCGACGGAGTCGGCGACTTTACCATTTCTCGTTTCAGACTAGGTGCGAACCAAACAATTGTCATGGATGCCGGCGGGACGGGCAAACTGAAACTGGGGCACGTAGAATTCGGGAACTACTCTGTCTACCTGAAATACACCGATCTGGAGGCGACCAATCGCGTAGAGCTCAAGATAGACGACATCTTCGAGAGTCTTCAGGGGATGGGGGATAACAACCACGTCATGGTCACCCTAGACGAAAGTATTGATCGGAGTGCTTTGGGAGATGAGGGACTCTACTTAGGCATTGTAGGGGTGGATGGGCAGGACATGGACACGTACGAGAATGGGCAATACAGTGCGGAAGCTCTGGCAAGATACTTTGAAGATGCGGGGCGGCTTGGGGAAGAAGTTGATTTGACATGGCGGGGGAATAAACTCTACATGGCCATGTACACGGAGTTGGAATCGCAGCGGTACTGGGATGTGAACTGGGATGATGATAGTGCTGAGCGCACCGGACCGGTCAACAAAAAGATGGAGGATTACGCTACGCAATGGAACAAAGTGTGGACAAACACGTATCAGACGAAAGACGAAGCGGCGAGCAGCTACACCGACGTTAGTTTCGCTCTATCGGAAGCCACGGAGCCGGAGGAAGCGAGTTGGAACTACAACGGGTCATACGGCGTACGCTTGGATACGGGAAGCGGGAAGGACGACACCCTGCTCACCATCGTAGGAGGAAAGGTAAATGCGGACAGTAATGCAGCGGGCAAGGCAACAGATGACAGCAGCGTCTACCTGTCCCTTTGGGCACCGGAAGCACAGCATTTTCATCTCTTGGTAGGTGGGAGCGTTTTTGAAGCGGCGAATTCACAGGGACACTTCCACGGCAACACACACATCCAAGTCCAAGGTGGTACGGTAGACTTCCTCATAGGCGGTAACCATAAATCGGCGGCGGACAGCTATTTTGAAGGAGACACCTACATCAGTGTCTTTGAAGGCACACCCGCGACGGATCCGGACACCGGGAAAGTACTGCACAACGAGGACGGAAGCTTTGTGTTGAAAGAGGGAGCAAACCGCAGTGTAGTGCGCGGAGGGATTGTAGGCGGCAGCACGATCACCGGAGCCGGCACGGGCGGCGACACGAAACCGGAGTTCGCCGGGCATACCCACATCTACGTGTACACCGTGCTACAGACCGGGAATGAGTGGCAGGACATAGACGGAGAGGTCGGCTTCTCGCATATCGTAGGGGGTAACGTGTGGTTACCGACGAAGGAGAAGAGCGGGACACATCTCAAATTCTCGGGCAGCAGCACCATTGTGTTAGACTTCTCCGGGTACCAAGCGCATTTCTTTGAGGAAGGCGATGAAAATGCCTATCTTTTCGGCAAAGGAATAGTGGGAGGCAACTACAGTGCCGGCAATGATGCCGAAAGCGAGGCTCGCGACAGTGTATTTGAGTACCAAGCGGATGAATCGAAGAAACACAGCTACGGCACCGAGATAACCATCACGGGACACAGCGACATCACGGGCAAAGACATCGTCTTTTTGGGCGGCATCAACGGAGCCAGCAGACGCGATACGGCGGGCGAGGGTCAGACCCACTACAAGGGTGACATCAAGGTGACGCTCGAAGGCGGAGATTACCGGAATTATGTAGCCGGCGGATTCTGGTTCGGCGGGACGAATTACGTCAATGTGCAGGAGGAGGACATTGCGGCGGAGGCACCGGCGGCGGTGTACCGAGGCACGCTGGAAGGCGACACGAAGGTGGAGCTCAGTGCCGGCACCTTTTGGCGTGTGGCGGGAGGTAACGTGAGCCTCTCGGCAGCGGAAAAGTCGGAAGTGACCGTTACCGGCACCACCTCCCTTGCCATCACCGGCGGCATCTTCAAGAGCAGCGTCGAAATGAGCGGACAGCCCGAACAAGGCTTGATAGGCTTTGTGGCGGGCGGAAGCTACTACAACGACAGCTTGGGTATCTACACCCAGAGCGGCACGAGCACGCTGAACATCTCCGGCGGCACCTTTACCGACGTACACATCGTGGGCGGTAACTACGTGAGCTTTACCAAGGAACACGGAACTGCCAAGGACGACTTCAGCATCAACGCCACAGAGGTTACACTCGGGGGTAATGTGACTGCCGAGGCTTTTGTGGTGGGCGGAAGCTACCTGACGGATGTAGGCAGCAGCGGCAGCATCAGCGTGGGATACGAGCCGTCGGGGGATGACGCGAGTGTGCCGGTTGCCACACACGTCACAGTAGGCAAGGGAGTGACACTCGGAGCGGAGAAAAGCCCGACGGGAGAGGTACTGCACAACGGAGTGGCATTGGTAGGCGGCAACGCGATCATGGACGAAGCCGGGGGGACGAGCCAAGGCGGGCACACGGTATCGGTTAAGGGAGACACGGAGGTAGACATCACCGGCGGAACCATCACCGGGCACGTGGTAGGCGGTAGCTACACGAACGATGAATCCGGGGAGACCAACACGCTGGAAATTACCGGCACCGTCCGGATCAACATCACCGGCGGGGAAATCCACGGCAATGTCTTCGGCGGGCATTATTCGGAAAACACGGCGAACCCGGATTTGCTTAAGTTGGGAGATGTCGAAATTGCCGTGAGCGGCGGCATGGTGGATGGGTATATTTTCGGCGGGAGCTTCCGCAAGGCAACGCAGGCACTCACAGATAGTCCGACCCAGGGGGAGATCACGCTCAAACTGACGGGTGGTACCATCAAAGGCGGGGTATACGCCGCCGGTAATCATCTCAATACCTCCGGCGGGGCAGCTCTGCATGTGCGCACGGAGAGTACACGGGTGGAAATCGGTAGTGGGATGACATTTGAGATAGGGACGCAGTCCGGCGCGGAGAATCAGTACATCGTGATATCCGGTGGCTATTTACGCAGCCGTGATGCCGCGACGCGGGCGAAAGATTTCTCTACGGTGGGGTACGATGAAGAGAGCGGAACTTGGGCAGATGAGTGCGCGGTATTGAGCTTTACCGATGATCCCGCGAAGTATACTCACATGTCGGATACACAGCTGCGCTTCCAAGACTTCGACGCGGTGGAAGTGGCGAGCGGGAAACTGGAACTCAATGAGAGTCAATTACTCGTGATGCACAAGGCGGCGGCGGACGGAGTGACCGGGAATGACAGCTTCGCGAAGATGGGCGCGGGCAGTCTCGTGCTGGGTAAGGGATTGGGAAGTTTCCACGGGCAGGCTGCCGATGATATCGCCGACTTTACGGGTAAATTTATCATTGATGGAGGCACGCTTACCTTGGGCACGGATAAAGCGGAGGGATACACGCAGGTCATCGGCGGTTTGCAGGTGGACATGAAAGACCGTGCGAGCGGCAACGTCGATGACGCGTACCTGAAGGGCATCGATGGCGTACGCTTCTCCGCCGAAAAAGGAACGCATCTGAAACTGGTGTACGACGGCAGCTCAGATAGCGGACCGGCTCTGCGACCCGGCGTGTACTACATCGTGGACGGTTTGGATATTACCCTGCCGGAGGGTACGACACTGAATGACTACTTCAACTTTAACCCCGATGACCCGGAGAGTCTCTGGAAAGGTGCAAAAAGCGACGGAAACACGGGACGCGAGTACAAGTACGATCTGGACATGCGTGACGGTGATAAACTCGTTTTGCGTGCGCACATCTATAGTCCCGATGAGTGGATATGGGAAGGCACAGGTGACGGCACATGGACGCAGACGGGGGATAATTCCGAAAAGTTGACGGATGACTGGACGAGGGAGGACGAGACTATAACCGAAGACGAAATGTTCGGTGCTACCTACTACTTCAATGCCGGGGCGGCAAAGACCGGGGATGTGAAGATCGGTGGTTCCGTTCAAGCCGAAAAGATCATCGTATCGAGTGGGGAGTATAACTTTGTGCAGGAGGGTACGGGTAGAGGACTGAGCGTGGATACAATTATTGTAGGCTCGGAAAATGGCGAGGAAGGGGAAGCGCACCTGCGGCTCGGCTTGGTTAATGATAATGTTTCTCTTGTCGAGCTGCTGGATGAAGGCTGCTTAGAGCTGGGGATGGATGGTGCCATTCAGAAGGATACGAAAATCCGGTTCGAGGGCGGTACGCTCATGTACGGTGAGAATGGGAAGGAGCAGCTCGCAGTAAACGGTGATTTATCCGGGCAGGTGGAGGCGGTGCAGGATAGCAATGCCCCCATCCGCATTCAGGTAGGGGACAGCGGAACCGCTGTGGACACGAAGGAATTCACTGTGACGTGGAAGGGTGGCGCAGACAAGGCGGGCATTGCCCAAGCGGTGCAGAATGGTTTGATAACGAGCGGACGCGGCAAGTTCGTGCTGGAGTGGCAGGCGGCTTCCGGTGGTAATTTTGCCGGCACGTTGGAAGCGCAGGAGGGTACGTTGGAACTGAAGGTGACCGGTGCGGTGACTATCGGCGACACGATATCGAAAGCCGCAGCGGCGGATGGTGCAGTGGAGTCACGCATCTTTGCCGAAAAGGACGCGACACTCATTCTGGCAGCTGCAACCGATGGAAAGAGCGGGGTGACCGT
>CAYWNS010000101.1:0-4965 GCA_964459715.1 uncultured Akkermansia sp. | reverse complement strand
AGGAGTTGGGCGCAATGGAGTCGCGCGGAATGGATGGTGGTCGCAAAGCGGGAACGATGCGGCGTGGGGAGCAAATCGATGCTGCCGCAGGGGAGAGGGGGATACTCCCACGGCGCGCGGAGCATGTGTAACTCGCACGGGTTAGCATTGCGGCGATTTTTGAAAATTTCCTCGGGACAGGAGAGGCGCGGTCCACACGAGACCCGAGAAACTTCCTGATCATTGCGGTGCGCACGCACTCAGCGTTCGTACCGCCGTGCACACACATTGCGGGCACGGCACGCGTCCGTCCCGCTTCAATTGCGCGCAGGTATCTGCGCCCAAGGTGCGACGGAAGAGCTCGCGCATCTCATGTTCTCGTTCCGGAGCCATGCAAATCGCGGCGTAAAGTGCGCCGCAGGTGCCTCCGGGGGCTTTCCCCACATTGCAATTTTGCATGGCGGGCACGAGGTCATTCCTCCCCATGGCGGCGCATACCGTCTGCGCGCAGTTGAGGCGCAACGGAGGTTGCCGGAAGAGCGACATCGCTTTCTGTTCGGCGGGAGTCAGGTTTGTATCCATAGGGTTTTGAGGTAATCGTCGGGCGCGAAGTCAAAGGGCATGGGCATGGGCAGCAAACGAGCACCGGCAGGAGCTCCCGCCGCGACCATCTGCCGGAAGGCGGGGGAGCTTATGCTCCGGCAATTCGTCGCGCAGAGGATCTGCCCGCCCTTTGGCACTAGGCAAGCAACGGCGCGACGCACCAGCTCGGTGTAGTCTCTCTCCGCGCGCCAGATATGCCCGCGCGCGTCGCGTGAGAAGGTGGGTGGGTCCAGCACGATGAAGTCGAAGAGTCGACCTTGACGCGCAAAGGTCTGCAGCCATTCGAGGGCTTCCCCGCGACAAAAGAAGTGACGTGTGGGGTCGATGCCGTTGAGTTCCATGTTTTCGCGGGCGCGGGAGAGACACAGCTGCGCCAAGTCCAGCGTGGTGGTGGTCGCTCCGGCGAGGGCAGCACACACGGAAAATGCGCCCGTGTAGGCAAAGAGGTTCAGCACGGTGCACCCCGGGCGACAACGCTTCCGCAGCGTCAACCGGTTATCGCGTTGGTCGAGGAAGAGCCCCTGCGAATACCCGCTCTCCATATCCATCCGGTACCTCACTCCCGACTCACGTACGGTAAATTGAGGGGGCAGAGCAGGGGTACTCAGCGGTTCCGGAGCGTGTTTTTCTCCCCGTGTCAGCTGTTTGATGAACGTGTCCGCCCCTTGAGCTTCCAGCCATTGCCGGAGTTGGACGGGTAGCTGAGTGCCGCGCAGAGATACCAAGAGGCGACCGGCTAAGTAATCGATGCTCACGCCGCGCCACAGCATCCCCTCCGGGAGGAGACGGTAGGCATCGGTGTCGGGTAAAAAGGCACGCCGCCGCTCTTCCGAGAGCCGCTCGAGCTCCTGTATCATGGCGTAGGGGATTCCCCGCAGTATGCCGCCGCCGCCTTGCGTATGGTCTCTGCCATGGTGGTGAGAGCGTTGGCGCGTGTGGATGCGAGGTGTTCCTTGAGACCCGTGGCGTCCAGCCGCCGAAAGTCCGCACCGGCGACCTCCTGCGGTGACAGCCCGGATAGCAAGCGCACAAACATGGCGATGAGCCCCTTCGTGATCAGTGAATCGCTGTCAGCGTAGATGAGCATGTGCCCGTCCTTGACCTCGGTGCCGACCCACACCTGACTCTGACACCCCTTGATGAGGTTTTCCTCGTGACGGTATATTTCCGGCATGGCGGGCAGTTGGTGTCCCAAGGTGATGATATACTCATAGCGACCCTGCCAGTCATCAAAAACCGCCAAGTCCTCCATCAATGCGTCGACGCGTTCGTTATAGCTCATGGTGTGCGAGGGTGTAGAGTACGGCTTTCTGCGCGTGCAGGCGATTTTCCGCTTCGGTGAATATGGCGTCGGCATGCGCCTCCAGCACTTCGTCTGTAATCTCGTAGCCCCGGTATGCCGGTAAGCAGTGAAAGACGCTGTGCCTCGGTGCCGCGTGCGCGAGCAGCTCCCTGTTCACTTGGTAGGGGAAAAAGAGCTTTTCCTTGGTGCCCTTTTCAGCTTCCTGCCCCATGGATATCCACGTGTCTGTGTTGATGACAGTGGCGTCACGCACAGCCTCCACCGGGTCCGTGGTGCAGGTGATTCCCGGGTAGTTTATCCGCTCGAGCAACGCTTGGCTCGGCAGAGCCTGCGGGGGACCACCCAGAGCCAAAGTGAAACCTAGGTGCTTTGCCGCCCACATCCAAGACTGTCCCATGTTGTTATTTGTATCCCCCATGAACGCGACCTTCATGTCTTTCCACGCTCCCGGACCATAGATGTCCTCCAGCGTCAGTAAATCCGCGAGTATCTGGCAGGGATGCTCTTGGTCGGTGAGCGCGTTGATGGTCGGCAAGCCGGAGTATTCGGCAAATTCCTCGACATGGCTCTGGGCGTAAGTACGGATGATAGCCCCGTGCACCATGCGACCGAGCACGCGGGCCGTGTCCTTCACCGGTTCCCCGCGTCCCAGCTGGGTGTCCCGCGTGGAGAGAAACATGGGATGTCCCCCGAGTTCGGTTACGCCCACTTCAAAGGATACCCGAGTGCGCGTGGAGGACTTGGAGAAAATGAGGACCCAAGTTTGCCCGGCGAGCGGTTGCTCCTTGTGGCGTCCTCGCTCCGCCTTCATTTTATGCCCCAGTGCCAGTATCCCCAATATCTCCTCCCGGCTTAATTCTTCGATCGTCAACAGGTTCTTCATGTGCATTCCCTCTCCGCCCCGATTATACCATCTCCCGCCCCATTGTAAAGCACCAACAAGGCGCACAGCTCCCGGGAGAATCGACCGTTTAGCACTGGGCACATCTGTCCCGAATAAATGAGAGGCTTAGTGGTGAGCGATGACCTTGCCGCAGGGAAACGGGGAGGAGATTAAGTACGAGGTACGAAGTACGAAGTACGAAGTGAGGGAGTTAGGCGCAACAGAGTTGCGCGGGCATGGCGGGAGGAGGCAAAGCTGGAACGATGCGTGGGGGATAGATCAATGCACCCGTGAAGTTGATGCCCTCCTAGAGCGCGGAGTGTGTGAAACCCGTATGGGGATTAGCATGGCGGCACTTTTCGAAAATTTTATTGGGACAGATGTGAGCACTGGGCGATGACTTTGTCGCGGGGAAACACGGGGGAGATCAAGTACGAAGTACGAGGTACGAAGTACGAAGTGGCAGAGCTGTGGCGCGGGGACTGTGAAAGGCAGCAGGGCGGTGCTTCGTTTTCCGGAGTTTTGGCGTAGGTGGTTGGAGAGGAGGGTGTGCCGGAACGTGAGAGAAGAGTGGGAAGTTCGAGAAGCATACTTCCAATCCGCTCCACACTTTCAACAACGGGTGCGCAACCCGCGCCAAGCTGCGGCTTTACGTAGACACCCCTTCCCGGCTCCGCATACTTCGTACTTCGTACCTCGTACTTCATGTTCCTGCTACTTCAGGTGTTCGCGCAGGAAGGCTTCGATTTGATCAAACGGAATTTTTTCGAAGTTATCGTAGAGATCGGTATGGGAAGCTCCGGGGACGATGAGAAGCTTTTTATTATCACCCTTGAGACACTTGGATGCAGACTCGCTGAAGTAGCGGGAGTGGGCTTTTTCACCGTGTACGAGGAGGACGGCATTTTGGATTTCGTGGATGTAGGCGAGCAGTGGGGTATTGAGGAGGGAAAGGACAGCCGTCTTATTCCAGCCCGCATTGGAATTGAGAGAGCGAGGGTGATACCCGCGTTTCGTTTTGTAGTACGCGTGGTAATCCTTGACGAATTGCGGGGCATCCTCCGGTAGGACGTCCGGCACGCCACCTGCCGTTTCGGGGGCGGGGAGTTTAGCATCCCGGAGGCGTTGGGCGACGAGCTCACTCCGCAGGGCATTGCGAGCTTCAGCCGAGTCTGCTTGGTCAAAGTAGCCATTGGCACTGACACGATGCATATCGTACATGGTGCAAGCGACGGTGGCACGGATGCGTGGGTCGATGGCGGCGGCATTCAGAGCTAAACCGCCCCACCCGCAGATGCCCACGATGCCCACCTTTGCTGCATCAACGTAGGGCAGCAGGGAAAGGAAGTCCACAGCGGCACAGAAATCCTCCGTATTGATGTCGGGCGAGTTGACGAAGCGCGGGGAACCGGAACTTTCGCCCGTGAAGGAGGGGTCAAATGCCAGAGTGACAAAGCCGCGTGCCGCCAACTCCTGAGCGTAGAGCCCGGAAGACTGTTCCTTCACGGCACCAAAGGGACCGCATACGGCAAGGGCTGCATACTTCTTCGATGCGTCAAAGTTCTTTGGCAGGTAGAGATGACCGGCTAGCTCGAGACCGAAGCGGGTGCGGAAGCGCACATCCTGTGCAGCAATGGCGGAGTCGATACGGAAAACACGAGTATCATTGGCAATAGATTTATTCATAGTGGTTGAGGGGTTGGCAAACAGAGGCAGCACGAACAGGGCTGCCAGAACACTGACGAGTGACATCTTCATCATCGCGAGCATTTTACACCATGCGCGACCGTTTGCCAACTATATCGTCCCAAATAAATTAAAAATATAGTGGTGGGCGATGACCTTGCCGCAGGGAAATGGGGAGGGAGTTAAGTACGAAGTGAAGGAGTTAGGCGCAACGGAATTGCGCAGGGGAGTGGGAAGGAGGCAAAGCCGGAACAACGCGAAAGGAATAAATCAAAGCACCCGTGAGGTTGAAGCCCCCTTGGTACGCAGAGCGTCTGTGACCCGCATAGGAATTAGCATTGGCGCGTTGCTCGAGAATTTTATTGGGACAGGTGTGCCCGCGCAATCGAGGGCAAAAAAAGAGTTGGCAATTGATTTCGAATCAACTGTCAAACTTTTTTTGTTACCTTAGCAAAATTTTTTGAAATAAATTGGCAATCGGAAAACGTAGGGAAGGGATAAGTGCCTTGCA
>CAYWNS010000100.1:0-5120 GCA_964459715.1 uncultured Akkermansia sp. | reverse complement strand
GATGAACCCCGAGATGGCAGAGTGCCGAGAGTTCGAAATGCGGGTACCTCTCGCGACTAAGGTGGATTTGGCAGGTGCTCTGATGCGATGGCGGACGCGCTCGCACGTCTGGACACGAGTCTCCACGGAAGGTCATAATCTCTATGTGATAGCAGTAGGTGGTTCGCCGCTCAGTGGAAGTTGCTACACATATACGCTTCTGGATCCCATCACGAAAATGCTCGGAACTGTGGATAATCGCCCGTGCCTGAGTGAAGCCGCGTTTTCCGGTGGGAAGATCAAGCGGGCAAAAGTGCGTCCGCGCAAGGGAAACTCAAGTGACTATTTCAACTTGCCCGTCATGTCTTTACGGGAGATTATCATGCACTGCAAACACAGTGCGCAACCATCCGGTAAAAAATTAAGTGAATAATACGGTAGAAAAACGCCGTCTTCTACATGCTTGGGGACATGGTTGCGATTTTAAGTTTATTGTTTGCGGTGTACACCGCAGAGATGCTGGAGCAACCAATTGTGGTGTCTTTCGATGTCATCACGGTGGTCGCTGCGGATCAAGAGAATGTGACGTTGTATACTGAGAGGGGGAATCGTCTGCGCGTAGCGTGTGTGACAAGTGGTGAGATAGTCGGACAACCGGTAGTAAGTGAAAATCGGTATACTATAGTTGCCGTAGAAGACGGATGCGGAGTAATTCTTGTGTACGAAACGCCGCAATCCCACCTGATTAGCAGGAACCGCGTTCAACCCTCCTAAGCTCCTCGTACTCGATCGCGCGAGGAGCTCCCCCGCCTCGCACGCACGGATACCGCGACCCACGGTCTCCTCGTGCTGTTATCGCACAAACTCGATCACGTCGGCTGTCACGGTCGTCTTCGGTCGTGAGAAAAGCAGGTAGTTTGTGCCGCCTTCTTCCTCACGGATGTTGATCAACGCGGTCGGACGATTCCGGAGGTCTCCACAGTTTTTGTATAGGTTCTCTATCGCTTTCATCTTGGTGTGCTCCTTGACCGTAAAGCCTCCGTCCGGTGATCCCTTGAATATCTTCCCGATAGCCTCCAAACTGGTCGGTATACTCGTCGGGAAAGCACTCAGGAGGTTATACCCTACGCTCTCGCCCTTCACCTGTGTGGCTATAACACGGTAGTTCGCTTGGTCGAGGCGCACTGTGGCATCGGTTGGTTCCTCACTCTTCATCACGTGAGACGAGCAGCTGCTCATCATGAGAGCCGCCGCAATTGCCCCACCCATCATGGTTTGGTATGTGTTTTTCATATCGTTTTTATTTGTTGTTCCCTTACCCGAAAGGCAGAGGGAAGAGATTCATGATGCTAGCTGTACAGCACCCCATTGTGAGATTGTTCTAAGTACCGTGTATCCACCTGAAATATTACTTTCCTTTCTGTTGTAATTCTCCCGCCGAGAAGAAACCGCCCCCATCCACATCCTGCGCGGCACCCTCGCCTTTCATGGCACTGATGACGGAAGCTGTGAACACGCCGTCCGTCCTCCCCTGTGATGAGCACAGGGGTCGATACCTAACACTAACACGACCGCCACAGCGGCGGTTCCAAGTTTGCTGATATTGTATGTTTTCGCACCGGAACAATGATGAAAGCACTCACGAAAAGGCTGGTGGGGTGATCCAGTGTTCCGGGTAAAACTTAGGTTTCTTCGGAGCTTCCTCCCCATCCGGTAGCCAATGGTACAAATCATACGACCGATACTTCAAAATTGATTGAATTTCCTGATTGAAATCGGTGAGCGATGACAAAGCTGCCGGAAGGAGGACGAGATTAGCAAAGCACGTATGGTATTTCTCGTTGTAACAGGTTTCGTCCCATAGATGACAAACCGTATATCCCTTGAAATTGCAATGGTATACCTCTTTCCCCATTTCCTTCATTTGGCGATTGGGATAGGAATTATCATCCAGCCGTATTTGTGGATTCTCGGGATCAATACCTCTTTTCTCATTCGCTTTTTTTCGGCGGACATTTGGATACTTGGCGAAGCAGGTTCCCTGCGCATCTCTGCAATCTAAATGGTACTTAACGGGAGCCCACACCGCTGTTTTCGCAATCAGATTCGCTATTACAGAAATATTTTCCCCGAGATTCTTTTCCAATTCCTGTTCCCCACATACGTAACCCAACCCATCGAACGACCGAAGGCGGCAGACCAACCTGCCCTCGACTTCACTCAGTTTATCGTATATCTTACCCCCGGCATAATCGAGGTAAAACGAATAACAAATGCTGCTCTTGTTCGTTTTTTCCACGACGTGATTGTCCAAGAATGCTCTTCTCAGTTCCTCACCGTTCATGAAATACTTGCACAAGCCACCCTCTATTTCACATTCGAAATAGAATTCCCCACCTGCCGCGCAGCACTCATCCAGCTTTGCAACGCTAATACCCGTCCAGCAGGGGTCCGGACGACCTTGTCTAGAGCGACTAGTTTGGCTTCGGATTATGTATTTTTTGGGGGCTTGTCACAACAATTTGGATTAGTAGCTCAGTTCAAGCGATATCTGACCCTGCGAGCGGCTGAAGGCGACAAACCAGCTTGCCTATGGACTTGCTCAGCTTATCGTATATCTCACCTCGGGCGTAGTTGGTGTAAAATGAGTATGCATCTTTGCCTGTTTTGCTCTTTTTTATCGTGGCGTGATTATCCAGAAAAGCTGTCCTAAGCTCCTTCCCGTCCATGAAATACTTGTATGAGTCACCGTCTATTTGACATTCGAAGTAGTACTTCTCACCTGTTTTGCAACATTCATCCAATTTTTCAACGCGAATATTCATCCAGCAGAGGTCCGGACGACCTTCTTTGGAGCGATTAGTTTCGCTGCTGACTATGTATTTTGGGGTTGTTTTCATAACAATTTGGGTTAATAGTTAAAAAGAAGAGGTTCATTTATCTTTCGGAAAGGTACTCACCACGATATGCCTTTCGCCCCACTTCGTTCGCGCTGAAAGGTTTGCCTTGGAAGCAGTCTTGGCTTTTTTGACGTTCATACCACGCGGCATGACGGGGTAAGGATCGTCTTTTGTCGTGGTGGTAGCGAGGTCTCTTATCTCTTTGTGCAGGGCATTTTCGTTGGTACATGCGATCACCTGTACCACGTCCGAGCCGAGGGGTCTCCCGATTTCTATTTCGAAGTCGGACTTGAGCATCCCGGGGATGTCTACACGCAGAGCATCTGCGAGGGCTCGTGAACGCGTCATCGACTCATCCGCCGGGGCACGCCCCTCCACCTCCACTACCGTCCCGTACACGGTAGCGGTGCAGCACATCCACACCATCATCACTGCGTGCCAAAGCCCTGTTTTCATACGCATTCTCGCGTTCGGTCAGTTCACTTGAACTCACTCGATGATACGTATCCGCAATACGTGTGTCAAGCTCTTATTCGAAATTTTTTATGTTCTTTTTTTCAAAGGGTAGCACAGACACCATATTCCCCCTTCGTCCACTAAAATTCATTTCATTACCATTTTTCTGATCGTTTAATATCAGTATATTAACCCACGAGGTCTACGTATTGCCAATACGTATAATCAGCTCTGCCGGGCAGGTAGAAGTATGAACCACATGCATCACATAATGACGGGCAGGAAAATGTTTTGCGCATTTGATGGACCTCGTTTCAATGAGGTAACCGTCTTTTCTCCTCATTCGAACATGAGCACCGCAATGTCCCGTCATACCTATGACACCCGGAGTAAGAATACCACGATGAGACCGATGATTCAAAGAACGAACATCGCCTCGTACACGACCCCCTTGCAACCGTGTTGCAGGCAGGCGTAAGCCTGACTTAACCCAAACCAAGATGATACTATGACATACAGTACACCGACCATACTGGCTCAGAATGAGCCGCGTGGTAGCTACGCTGCAGGTTGCCCGGTAGATAAAAACGGCTTTGGACCGTACTGCCGGAATTGTGAGCGTACCAAATAACGAACGTACGCGGGGAGGGGTTCTCCGCTCCGGCGGGGAATCCCTCCCCTTTTCCTTTCCCAAATAAAACCGATTACTATAAACGACATGTACTACCGACTGAACAAAAATACCTTTTTCCGCGTTGTCGAGAAACACGGATACCTGTACTCTCAGTTAACCAAGCGCGACTTCGTCACAGATGAAGCCGGGTGCGTCTTTCTCGCGGCTGTCACACGCCGAGCAAAGCCGTTCGAAACGATTCTAGAGGAAGTCCTCTCGGCTTTTATTGATCCGCCGAGGGAGCGGGTGGCTGAAGACCTCCGAAGTATGCCGGAGAAGCTGGTCCGGAGTAACTACCTGACATCAGGCGAAAATGCGGAGGAATGCGACAGGAATGAGACGCAGTTTTCGTACGCGGCGGAAAACGCGAAGACCTCCGCGGACCGGTTCCTACAGGATTGGGACACGGTAGCAAGTGCTCAGGATTCGGATCAATTCTTTGCGGATGCGCATCGAAAGCATCCCCGGATTCATGCCTGTCAAATCGAAGTCAACAACCTGTGCAACGAACGCTGTATCCACTGCTACATACCGCATCAATTGAAAAATGAGAGATTGAGCAAAGAGGAACTCTTCGATGTACTGGAGCAGCTGCATGAGATGGGTACCCTCAGTTTGACCCTCTCCGGCGGGGAACCTCTCCTGCATCCGGACTTCCCGGTCATCTTGCGCAAGGCGCGTGAATTAGATTTTTCCATCAATGTGCTCACAAACCTGACCAAGCTGAATGACGAGATACTGGACGCGTTCAAGGAATGCAACGTGTCCATGGTACAGACATCGCTCTATAGCATGGTACCGGAGGAGCACGACCACATTACCAAATTACCGGGGTCGCAGGTGAAGACGAAAGCGGCAATCGAGCGATTGATTGCCGCCGAGGTACCTGTTCAGATTTCCTGCCCCTGCATGCGCACTAACTTCCGCTCTTACAAAGACGTGCTGCGCCGGGCGGCGGAAAAGAACTGCAAAGCTCAGACAGATTACATCATGATGGCACGCACGGACTTCTCCACCGACAACCTCGATGAACGGCTGACGCTGGAAGAAACCGGACAGCTCATCCGCGACATCATGGATGAAGATGTGACCTACAAAGAAATGTTGGCAGA
>CAYWNS010000099.1:0-5195 GCA_964459715.1 uncultured Akkermansia sp. | reverse complement strand
GGAGGGGAGAAGCAGTCGCTAAGTACGAAGTACGAGGTACGAAGTACGAAGTGGCGAAGCCGGGGAGAGGAGGGTGTGGTAGGAGAGAAGTGAGAGGCAGGAAGTGGCGTGAGGGGTGGTGTCGTAGGGTCACCGTGTGTGGCGGGGAGAACGCCGGAGATTGGAAGTACGAGATATGAGGTAGCAAAGCCGGGAAGTGGCGGGTGTGGTGGGAGAGGAGGGAGAGGCGGGAAGCCAAGTACGAAGTACGAAGTAGCGAAGCTGTAATGCGGGGGCGGAGAGGGAGCAGGGGGGCGGTGCTTCGTTCTCCGGGGTTTTGTGCGCGGGTGTGGCGGGAGAGGAGGGAGAGGCGGGAAGCTGAGTACGAAGTACGAAGTGGCGAAGCTGTAGTGCGGGGGCGGAGAGGGAGCAGGGGGGCGGTGCTTCGTCCTCCGGGGTTTTTTGCGCGGGTGTGGTGAGCAATGCGGATGTGGCGGGAAGCGGGGTGAGTGGGGTGGAAGCCAAGTACGAAGTACGAGGTACGAAGTACGAAGTGGCAAAGCCGGGGAGGGGCGGGCGTGGTAGGGGAGGAGGGAGAGGCAGGAAGCGGGGTGCGTGAGGTTGTGCGAGGTGGTGCCACAGCTCGGCGTGGGGTAGACGTTCGTATTGCAAGTCGCATCCGTTCCGGGAAGTCCTCTGGAAATCGTTGCAGTGCCAGACCTTATGCGGGTTACACACGCTCTGCGCACTGGGGGCACCAGCATCACGGGTGCATTGATTTATTCCCCCCCGCGTTGTTTCAGCTTTGCCTCCTCCCAACTCCCCCGCGCAACTCCGTTGCGCCTAACTCCTTCACTTCGTACTTAATCACCTCTCCGTTTCCCTGCGACAAAATCATCGCCCACCACTAAGCCTTTAATCTATTTGGGACAGATGTGGAGGGGAGTGAGTGTCCGAGATTTGTGATTGATATTTTGGAAGGGATGTGATAAGATGAGGACGTGCTGAGAATGACATCCTTTTTCAAATGGGTGGGGAGTGCGGTTGTGGTGGCTGCAAGTGGGGTGCTTTTTGCGCAGGACGACGCAAAAGCGGAGCAGGACGGTGCCGATGATGCTGCGACGGCAGTCGAGAAGACGTGCAAGTCGAAAAGAGCATCAGTTGTCGCTAGAAGTAAGGTTGCCAAAGAGCTTGTGAAGCTGGATATTTTCAACGCAGAGCCAAATTGGAAGGCAAGGTACTACATCTATTTGTGCTCGGCGAGTTGGTGTGGGCCCTGCAAGCGAGAAATGCCCAAAATTGTCGAAAAATACCCCGAGATGAAAAAGAAGAAAGTGGAGGTGGTGTTGCTGGGGTGCGACAAGACACGGGAAGCTGCCGAGAAGTATCTGAAAGATTTTAATGCGCCTTTTCCGGGAATCATGATCGATGAGGGGAGGGACCTTCCCGGTTTTGAAAATCCCGCCGGTATACCCTATACCGTGATCGTGACGGACAGAGGGAAGGTCATCGTCTCCGGATTTGCCAGAATGATCATGGGGGATTGGGAAGACTACATCAATAAGAAGAAGAAAGCAAACAACGACAAAAAGGACAAGGGAAAAGGCAAAGATAAGGACAAGGATAAAGACAAGAGATAAGCGGCACACCTGTCCCAATAAAATTTTCGAAAATCGCTGCCGTGCTGGTCCTCATGCGGGCTACGGACGCTCCGCGCGCTAGGGGGGCATCAACCCCATAAACGCATTTCTTCACTTCGTACTTTGTTCCCTCTGCGCCTTCCTGCCGCGAAGTTATCGCCCACCACCGGACCTTTAATTTACCGGGACAGATAAGGGTCCTTCCTCCAACCTTGTACGGAGTACTCGCTGAATCTTCGCCTGCACGTCCTCCGTGCTTCCGGTAGCGTCCACTCGGTGCCACCACGGCATATTCATATTTGAGTACACGCGGGCGACAGCTTGCAAAAACTCTTTTTGCTCAAAGGCATCCGTCTGCTGTCCTCGACCCTGTACCCGGAGCAGAGCCAAATCCACAGGTATGTCCAACCACAACGCCAAATCCGGCGGCGGCGCGAATTCTTCGTTGAGGCGGCGTATTTCTTCGCTGTCTCCTCCCGCAGCCCCTTGGTAAGCCATCATCGATGGATAGTAACGGTCCAGCAGCACCCAGCACCCTTTCTTTAAGGCGGGTATGATCAGATTCTGCACATGCTCTCCGCGATCCCGCAACAGATACTCCACCTCCTCCGCCACGGGCAAACGCATGCCCGTCGCTGCCGCTTCCCGTACTTTCCTTCCCCACTCCCCATCCGTCGGCTCACGATCCGCCACCACTCGCACACCGCGCGCGTTCAGATACTCACGAAGCAGCCGGAACTGAGTGGACTTCCCGGCTCCGTCCACACCCTCTAGGACGATCAACTTTCCTCGCGCGCTCCGTGTCATCCGCTCTAACCTACCACATTTTCCCCATTTCGGCAAGACCCACAGCGTGCATCTGTGCCGAAAAAGCACTCAATGGTAGGCGGTGACCTTGAGGCAGGAAGACACGGGGGAAAGGAAGTACGAGGTATGAAGTACGAAGTACGAATTAGAAATTCGGCGCAACTCCGTTGCGCGGAATTCGGGAATATGTGCGAAACGAAAGCACTTGACAAAATGGCATGGTGAGCGTATTTTCCACAGCGGATGACGAAGGATGAAAAGCTGGTAGAGTTGGAGACGCGAAGTGTGGGATCGTTGCTGCTCAGCTATTCGATGCCGGCGATAGTCGGGATGGTGGCAATGTCGGTGTATAACATCGTGGACGCGATTTTTGTGGGGCAGTGGTGTGGGGCATATTCCATAGCGGGTATGGCTTTGGTGTTTCCGGTGATGAACCTGACCGTGGCAGTGGGAACACTCGTGGGAATGGGGAGTGCCGCCACAGCGAGCATCACGCTCGGGCAGGGGAAGTTCGCGCGGGCGCACCGCGTGCTGGGGCATTGTGTGGTACTCAGTCTTTTGTTGGGGGTGACCGTGGGCTGGTTGCCGATACCTTGGCTACGCGAGATATTAGTGCTGTTTGGGGCTGAAGGAAAGGCATTGGACGCGGCGTACGACTTCATGCTGGTGCTCATGTGGGGGTTCCCGGTAAGCAGCAGTTTCATGAATCTGAATCATCTCATGCGCGCCAGTGGTTACCCGCGCAAGGCGATGGTAAGTCTCATCCTTTCCATGGTGGTCAATGTGGTGACCGCCCCTATTTTCATCTGCTGGTGGGATTGGGGCATGACCGGAGCCGCATTGGCTACGGTGGTTGCGCAGGTGGTCGGGATGGTCTGGGTGCTGGGGCATTTCGCCAAGAGCGGGCATGTGCTGCACTTCAAGCGCGGTATTTACGCATTGCAGTTTCCCCTAGTACAGCGCATTTGCACGGTAGGATTGCCGCCCTGCCTGCTCAACATCGTGGGTTGTGTGGTGGTCATGTTTTTCAACAGACGATTCTTGGAATTTGACGGCGAGATGGGAGTGGGCGCGTACGGCGTGGTCAATCGCGCGCTGTTTCTCTTTGTGATGGTGGTACTGGGAATCACGCAGGGGCTGCAACCCATTGCCGGGTACAACTTGGGCATCGGCAACTTCCGGCGCGTGCGACGCGTGCTCTTCTTGGCAATATGCTGGGCTTCCGCCATCACGTTTGTGGGTGCCGCCATCATGGAGCTCTTTGCGGAACAGGTGGTGCGTCTCTTTGTGAGTGCGGAGGACGCAGATTCTGCCCGCCTCATCGCCCTAGCCACGCTGGGTACACGTCTCATGGGGATATGCTTTGTGTTTGTGGGGGCGCAGGTCGTCATCGGTAACTTCTTCCAAGCCATCGGTCGCCCGGTGATGAGTATTTTCCTGAATCTGACGCGCCAGCTTTTCTTTCTCATCCCCGCGCTCTGGTTGCTGCCGCAGTGGTTCGGCGAGATAGGTATTTGGCTCTCACAAACTACGGCGGATTTTCTTTCCGCTCTCCTCGGTTTTTCCGTGCTCTTCATCTTCCTCCACCGCGTTTTCCCCCGGCATAACACCACTTTTGATACCTCCGTCATAAGCGAGAAATTATCTTCATGACCCACGCCGAGCTCATTATCGCCACCCGCAACGCCCACAAAGCGAAGGAGATTGCTGCTCTCCTTCCGGGTTACTGCATCCGTTCGCTTTCTGATTTTCCGAACCTTCCGGATGTCCCGGAGACCGGACACACCTTCGCCGAAAACGCGGCACTGAAAGCTCTCGCCGTTTCAACGTCCGTGCCGGGCATGGTGTTGGCGGATGATTCCGGTTTGTGTGTGGACGCGCTCTCCGGTATGCCCGGCATCTTCTCTGCCCGATATGCCGGTGTACACGGTGATGACGCGGCAAACAACGAAAAGTTGCTCGGGGAACTCGCGGCACTCCCGTCTCAGGCTCCGTTCCGTGCGCATTTTGCCTGCGCAATGTGTCTGGCGAGAAACAGTCAAGTGCTTGGGGAATTCATGGGTATCCTCCACGGCTCGATTTCCCTTACTCCCTGCGGTTCCGGTGGTTTCGGCTACGATCCCCTCTTCATCCCCGACGGCTTCGCCTCGACCCTCGCGGAACTCTCCCCCGAACAAAAAAATTCCATCTCTCATCGCGCAAAGGCGTTGGAGCAAGTGGTGACATTTCTTCGGACGGCGCATCGTGAGTAAAATGAAAAAGGAGTGCGCCAGATCAAAGCTGTCCCGAATAAATTAAAGGCTTAGTGGTAGGCGACGACTTTGTGGCGGGGAGAACGAGGGGGAAGGGAAGTACGAGGTACGAGGTACGAAGTACGAAGTGGCAGAGCCGGGGAATGACGGGAGGGGAGGGTAGTGCGGATGTGGCAGGGAAAACGTGTGTGATGGAAGTGTGGAGACACCGTGTGTGGCGGGGAGAACGAGGGGGAAGGGAAGTACGAGGTACGAAGTACGAAGTACGAAGTGGCAGAGCCGGAGAATGACGGGAGGGGAGGGCAGTGCGGATGTGGCGGGGAAAACGTGTGTGATGGAAGTGTGGAGACACCGTGTGTGGCGGGGAGAACGAGGGGGAAGGGAAGTACGAGGTACGAAGTACGAAGTACGAAGTGGCAGAGCCGGAGAATGACGGGAGGGGAGGGCAGTGCGGATGTGGCGGGGAAAACGTGTGTGATGGAAGTGTGGAGACACCGTGTGTGGCGGGGAGAACGAG
>CAYWNS010000098.1:0-5240 GCA_964459715.1 uncultured Akkermansia sp. | reverse complement strand
CCCCCCCCCCCCCCCCCCCCCCCCCCCCCCCCCCCCCCCCCCCCCCCCCCGTATTGTCAAACGATAGCTTGATTCAACATCACCACGATATCTTATATTTTGAAGATATCTTGCGCTACGATGCGAAGTATCACCGTCTCCCGACTGTGTACAGAGAAACTCTCCGCAAGCGGATTATAGAGTGGAAGGAGAAGGAGGAGCTTGGCACGCACCAACATAAACGACGACACCATCATCATAATTTATGGTGGCATATTAAGAATTGGAAGTTTTGAGGGTTCAAGATTGGTGCTGTGCCTCTACTTTCGTTTTTTTCCGTGGGGAAGAGCGGCAATTGCTGCTACCTTTGCGTTCGCCCGGTGCCCTGCGTTTTCGCTTTTGGGGTGGGGAGTCGGGCGCATTTACTTGTTCACTCTTCTTGCGCCTGCGGCGGACGGTTTTCTTTACCACATCCCGCCCGGCATTCAGCGGTGCTGCACTTGCCTCTCCTCCTTCATGCGCTGAAATATTATCGCTTTGTTCCTGCTTCGCGACCCGCACAGCAGACGCACGAGGAGCCCGCTGGGGAGTCACCGCCGCTTTTTTGCGCCTTTTGAAGAGAAACCATCCGGTGAGCAGGGAAAATCCGCCTACGAGAAAAAGGACGCAGGAGCCCGTCCAGAGAAACTTGGGGCTGTCAATGTGGCGTTGGTGCGGGTTTTGGGGGTGGATGAGGAGGGTGACTTGTCGCCCATCGACGAAACTGCGATTATCCAAATCCGGCCAAGTGGTATCGACAATGGGTCTGCCGTAGAGCACGTAGCGCAGGTGGGGGCGAAACGCCGTATCTCCGTCCCATGGCATGTTGCCGTGGCGTAATTGCTCGAAAATTCCATCGAAGGAACGCTTCGTTTCGTCCACCACCGTAGCGGGGACACGCTGTGCCTCCATCACAAACCAAGCCGTGCGACCGAGCTGCCATAGAGCATTCCCCACGCAGTACAAACCGATTAGGAGCATGGCAACAGCTGTGAATGCGCGGTGCATGGCGGGGTCTAATTGACGGCGACACGGCGTTCGTATGCCTCCACTCGCCCGCGTTCCACACACTGCTGTACCCACCGAAGGACGGGACGTACATCCGGCAAGTATTGCGGATCAACGGGTGGGGTTGCTCGATGCTGAGGGGAACATGTGATAGATTGGGGCAGCTTCCCCAGCAGGGTCTGCGCTCTCTCCTCATCCATACGCAGCAGGACATCGGCGTGCGGGAGAGCTTTCAACGAACCGCTTTGCCCGATACTTCGGACCCCCACACCGAACTGCGTACCCATGGACGCAACATCCCGCGCCGCTTCCGCCCCGCACCCGACAAGCAGGAGCTCGGCTTCCTGTGCCCATTCGCCACACGAAAGCGTACGGAAAAAATCGCGTCGCAGGGAATTTTCTTCGACACACAGCCCCACACACACGGCGCGGTAACACGGGGCTTTGGGCTCTTGTGGGTTCATCCGGTAGACACCATCGCTGCCCCAACGCCCCGCAGGCCATTGCACCACGACCAAGTCGGGATGCGTCCAACTATCCTGATTCACCGGATACGCGAACACGCTGCAGCCTGTCGCATCGTACAGACGCACGGCCAACGCTATCGCGCGATGTAGGGGAGTATCTGCCCCGGCATTCCCCTCGCAGAAAAGTTCTTGCAGACCGGGACGCGGCTCGTCGGTGTCGCGCAGGTAATATCCGTGCCCACCCGGTACGCGTGCCAGACAAGTACCTTCCTCGAGAGCTAAGAGGGAAAAATGTGTGCGGAGGGTACCATCCGAATAATCTTCACCCAGTGTACTGCGCACGCGGTTAATCAACTCGGTTCCCTTGACCGCTTCCTCCTCCCGCCGTGGCAGCAGAGCCGGTAAAATTTCTTTGAGTTTATCGTGCAGATTCATCGGGATAAAGGGAGATTGCGTACGGCATGATCGGCAAACCGTGGATTGGGGTCTACAGAAGTGGTGAGGGGAGTATATTCGTGGGCACGGGCGTATAAAAGTCCTGCGTATGCTATCATGGCGGCGTTGTCCGTGGTCAATGCGACCGGGGGTAGGAAGAGCTCGACACCTTCCCCGGCACACATGTCGGTCAGTGCTCGGCGCAGTGCCGTATTACACGATACACCGCCGGATACCGCCAACGTGTGTTGCCCGGTATGTCGTAAGGCTCGTTTCGCTTTGCGGACGAGGACATCGGTGATGGCGGCACGCACCCCGGCACAGAGGTCGCGGAGGCATTGCTCATCCAACTCATGGGGATTGCCACCGGGGGTAAGCTTGGGCAACAGGTAGAGCACGGCGGTTTTTAATCCCGAAAAGGAGAAATTAAAGCCGGGCTCATGCAGCATGGGTCGTGGCAATTGAAATCGCGCCGGGTCTCCGTGTTCCGCCAAGCGGTCAATCTCCGGACCACCGGGATACGGTAGGTCCAGCATCTTGGCTACTTTGTCGTAGGCTTCTCCCGCCGCGTCATCCTGCGAGCATCCGAGCAGCTCATACTGCCCCAATCCGTGTACATTCAAGAGCAAACTGTGCCCACCGGAAACGACCAACCCCACGTGCGGCGGCACGGACGCGTCGCCGGTCTCCCCTCCCCGCTGCAAAAAGGGGGAGAGGAGATGCCCTTCTAGATGATTCACCGAAATGAACGGTTTACGCGCGGCAAGTGCCATTGCCTTAGCAGCCGTATGCCCCACCAGCAAAGCCGCCACCAACCCGGGACCGCCTGTGGCGGCAAAGACGTCCACTTGACCGATGGTGCAGTCGGCTTCCTCCAGTGCCTGCCTCAGCAGATGCGGCAGGCACGCGCTGTGGTTGCGGGATGCCAGCTCGGGTACCACCCCTCCATATTGCCGGTGCATGGGAATTTGCGATGAAATGACCGAGCTGAGCAACCGAGCCGCGTCGCCGGAAGGAGACCCCTCCAGCAGGGCGACCGCTGTTTCATCGCAGCTCGACTCAACTCCCAAAACGCGCATCCCTAGACACAGAACGCTTTTTCCCGTGCCGGAGATCGGGTTGCCCCTTTCCGAGCACAGCCTCCTCCGTCAACACTACCTCTGTTATACTCTTATCGCTCGGTGCTTTGTACATGATGTCGAGCATGAGGTTTTCAAAGATACTGCGCAGGGCGCGTGCCCCCGTGCCGCGTTCGATGGCTATCTTCGCCATGGCTCGTAGGGCGGCATCTTCGATGGTAAGTTTTACACCGCTCATCGCCAGCAACTTACTGTACTGCTTCGCGAGGGCATTCTTCGGTTTGGTGAGTAGCTCCACCAATTGCTCCTCAGTCAAAGTCGTCAACGGCGCAAAAATCGGCAACCGCCCGACCAATTCGGGAATCATGCCAAATAGGAAGAAGTCTTCCGGCAGGGCTTTCGCCAGTACCTCTTCCTCCGTATATTCCTTGGTATTGCGCCCCTCTTCTACCGATGCAAATCCCATCGTGGATGCCCCGAGCCGTTTGCGGATAATTCCTTCGAGCCCCACAAATGCTCCGCCGCAAATGAAGAGTATGTTCTCCGTATTCACGCGGATGTAGTTCTCATTCGGATGCTTGCGCCCCCCTTTCGGCGGGATGTTGCATTCTGTCCCCTCCACGATCTTCAACAGGGCCTGCTGCACTCCCTCGCCGCTTACGTCACGTGTGATGCTGACATTCTGCGTCTTCCGCCCGATCTTGTCAATTTCATCCACGTAGATGATCCCACGCTCCGCCTTGGACACATCCATATTTGCCGCTTGCAGCAGCCGCAACACAATATTCTCGACATCCTCTCCCACATATCCGGCCTCGGTCAAGGTCGTCGCGTCCACTATGCAAAACGGCACATCCAGTATCTTTGCTAAAGTCTTGGCAAGCAATGTCTTGCCCGAACCCGTGCTGCCCGCCATCAGGATGTTGCTCTTTTCTATTTCCGTGCCGTCATCGTTCGCTTTCTGCCGCAGACGTAGGTAGTGGTTGTACACCGCCACGCAAAGCGTCTTTTTGGCATATTCCTGCCCGATCACATAGGCATCTAACATCTTATGCAGCTCGGCGGGAGTGGGCAACTTGTCCTGCCGTCGTGTCAGTATTTCCAGCGGTTCACTGTGCTCGGAGTCCTGCGGAAGCAGCT
Source organism: uncultured Akkermansia sp. (assembly GCA_964459715.1). Taxonomy (GTDB): domain Bacteria; phylum Verrucomicrobiota; class Verrucomicrobiia; order Verrucomicrobiales; family Akkermansiaceae; genus Akkermansia. Next base: position 1,093 of record CAYWNS010000098.1, on the reverse strand, counting down.
CCGGGTGAGTCTCACTGATCAAACGCAGTGTGCGTTCAGCTGCTATTTCTCCCTTCGGCACGGTCTTGAACATGAGCCGGTTCAAGCTCTCCATACACGGAAAGCATAGGACGAGATGCTCCGGCAACTCCAGCATGGGGCGTCCGTCACTTTCTTCCCCGCCGCAAAATATACAGGTTCTGGGTGATCTCCGCCTCATCTCTTATTTACTTTCCGGTTTGTGCGTGAGTATCCGGTCCACCAACCCGTATGCTAGGGATTCCTCGGCGGTCATGTAGTTATCCCTCTCTTGGTCTTTCCTTACCGTCTCTACATCCTTCCCGGTGTGTCGAGCTAAGATGCCGGTGAGTCGCTTGTCCAAGTTGAGCATAAAGTTGATAGTCCGCTCCACATCGGCTGCGGTCCCTTGTGCCCCACCTCGAACTTGATGGATCATCACATGCGAGTTCGGCAGACAAAAGCGCTTCCCTTTCGTCCCCGCCGACAGTAACACCGATGCCATGGACGCGGCAATCCCTATGCAATACGTGTTGATGTCGCACGATACAAACTGCATCGTGTCATATATCGCCAACCCCGCTGTCACCGATCCTCCGGGGGAGTTGATATAGAGGTGAATATCTTTCTTCGGCTCGGTCATCTGCAAAAACAATAACTGCGCTATCACCGAATTCGCCACAAGGTCATCTATCTCTGTCCCTAAAAATATCACCCGATCTATTAAAAGTCGGGAGTATATATCATACGCTCTCTCGCCCTGACTCGTCTTTTCTATGACTGTCGGTACGTAATAGCTATTGCTTGGTGTTTCCATGATACCCAACTCTACCACACTTCCCCCACTTGTGGAAGTGCCTTGCACGTCTTACCCCCTATTATGTCACAAATAAAGCCTAAAACAAATGTCCACCACACACGCCCACCGCGAGTACGAGGGTACACGCAGAGCGCATGAAAACCGTCATTATAGGACAGATTTGCGCTTTCCTCGTACTTCCCGTCCCCCCTCCCCCCCCCCCCCCCATCACACACGCTACCCCCCGCCACATCCGGCACGCTTACCCCACCCGCCACTCCCCGGCTTTGCATACTT
>CAYWNS010000097.1:0-5320 GCA_964459715.1 uncultured Akkermansia sp. | reverse complement strand
TTTTTGTTTACTGGGTTATTATACCCCATTCTGGGACCGGATGCACCCTTTTTGGGGGTGCATTCCCCCCTGGTGCATTTTATTCTACGATGAACAGATGCAGCCTTGCGGGGGTTTGACATTTGTCGTAGGTAGATATAGAATGAAGCACCGATGAGGGAGAGTACGGTTCAAGGGGAGCGCGTGTATGCAGCCATCGACCTCAAGTCGTTCTACGCATCGGTGGAATGTGTGGAGCGGGGGTTAAATGCACTCACGACGCACTTGGTTGTGGCGGATAGGACACGTACGGCGAAGACGATTTGTTTGGCGGTATCACCCGCCCTCAAGGCATACGGGATACCGGGGCGACCCCGGCTGTTCGAAGTCGTGCAGCAGGTCGAGCAGGTAAATCGGGCGCGCAGGACGGCGTACGGGCGCGCACTGCGCGGGAAGTGTACGGATGCTCACGAGCTATCGGCTCACCCGGAAAGGGCTTTGGGGTATGTAGTAGCACCGCCGCGCATGGCTCTCTACATCAATTACAGTAGACGCATTTACGAAGTGTACTTGCGGTACATCGCGCCGGAGGACATCCACGTCTACTCCATCGATGAGGTATTCATCGACCTCACGGACTACGTGAAGCTTTACCGTACCGAGGCAAGCGAACTGGTTTCGCGGTTGGTGAGTGAGGTGTTACGCAGCACGGGAATCACCGCTACAGCGGGCGTGGGCACCAACCTCTACCTCGCCAAAATCGCCATGGATATTCTCGCCAAACACGCCGAGCCGGACGCTGCGGGAGTGCGGATAGCGCGGTTGGACGAGATGAGCTACCGCAAGTGCCTGTGGTGTCACCGCCCCCTCACGGACTTCTGGCGCGTGGGGCGCGGCTATGCCAAGAAACTCGAGGAGCACGGCATGTTTACCATGGGAGATGTCGCGCGCCGGTCCGTCTGCGATGAGGATTCACTTTACCGCATGTTCGGGGTGAACGCGGAGTTGCTCATAGACCACGCATGGGGCTGCGAACCTTGTAGGATGCGGGACATCAAGGCATATCACCCGGTGACAAAGAGTCTGAGTTCCGGGCAGGTTTTACCCGTGCCGTACACCGCAGAGCAGGCGCGACTTGTTGCCCGCGAGATGGCGGACGCACTCGCTCTGGGGCTCGTGAAGCACAGGTGGATGACGGATTGTGTGGAACTGCGGGTGGGATATGACGTGGCGAATCTTTCCCGTGGTGTAGCTCCCTACGAAGGACCGATCAAAATTGACCGCTACGGGCGCAGGGTGCCGAAGTCTTCCCATGGAGCGCAGGATTTACCGGTTTACACCTCCTCTGCTAAGCTGATTATGCGCGCCATCGACGAGATATTCACGCGCGTGGTTAATCCACAGTTGCTCATACGGCGGCTCAATGTGGTTGCTCTGCGCGTCGTGCCGGAAGAACGGGCACCGGCACCCCTGCGGCAAGCTCTTCTTTTTGAGGAAGACACGATGGAGAAGCCACCTGAGTCTGCGGAGGTGCTCAACCGAGAGCACCGCTTGCAACAGGTCTTGGTTGACATCAAGAAAAGGTTCGGCAAGAATGCCATCCTGAAGGGGATGAACCTACAGGAGGGAGCGACTGCCCGCAGACGGAACGCACAGATAGGAGGACACCGAGCATGAAGGACGACCCGGAACAGGTGTACGCGGATATATTTCACCTACCGCCCCATCGTTCCCCGAAGCGGTGTCCCATGCCTATGGAGGAACGCGCCGCGCAGTTTTCCTCCTTTGACGCCCTAGCGGGACACGAACAAGCTATTAACAAACAGACGGAAGAACATATCCTGCACATGGAGAACGCCGAGGAGTGGCTCCGTGAGGAGGAGGAATAAGCCCATAGGAGGTTCACTGACACCGTATGCAGTATACTGGACATTATCACTCGCCGCTCGGGGACATATTGCTTGCCGCCGACGAAGTAGGGTTGACCGGTTTATGGTTTGAAGGACAGAGGTACTTCGGTCTTTCTCTCGACAAAAACTGCGAAGAAAAGGAGTTACCCGTCATCGCGCGGGCAAAGGAATGGCTCGATATTTACTTTGCCGGAAGGGAACCGAAGTTCAAGGTTCCGCTGCATTTTATCGGCACTGCTTTCCAAAAGGAGGTGTGGGAAATCCTGTGCGCCATCCCGTACGGGCAAACGATGTCCTACGGTGAGGTTGCCGGACTCCTTGCGGCAAGGCGCGGGTTAAAAACGATGTCGGCTCAAGCGGTGGGAGGTGCTGTCGCCCACAATCCCATCTCGGTCATTGTACCCTGCCACCGAGTGGTCGGTGCCGACGGTAGTTTGGTAGGTTACGCGGGAGGCACGGATAGGAAGGAGACACTTCTGTACGGGGAAAAGGAGACGCTCAGTGGGGAGCGATGACTTTGCCGCAGGAAGACGGGGGGGGGGGGGGGGGATCAAGTACGAAGTACGAAGTATTTAAGTTCGGCGCAACGAAGTTGCGCGGGAAATGAACGCAGAGCGTCTGCAACCCGCGTGGGGATTGACATCGCAGCTTTTTTTGAGAATTTTATTGGGACGGGTGTGGGACGCGGCGTGAACGGTGTGATTTAGGTTGACATGGGATGGGGTGCGAGGTATTATCGGGATCAGAGAGGGAATGAGCGTCGTGAGCGAGCTCGGCAAGTTTGTGCGGGTCATGCGAAAACGTCAAGGAGTGACGCAGGCGGGGTTGGTAGTCCTTGCAAATGCGGATTCCCGATTTATCGGAGAGTTAAAGCTCTTCATGTCGCGCATCCGCGCGAAAGAAAGATAGAAATGAACACAGAAAGATAATCCATTCATGAAACAGAAGCTCTATGTTTACTTGTACGGTGAAGCCGTGGGAGAATTGACTGAGGGAGAAGACGGACATTTGGGTTTTGAATACACAGGTGCGCCTTATCCGCTTTCCGTACGCATGCCGGTGCGCGGCGAAAGGTATGGTGCCGAGTACGCAGAACCTTTTTTCGAAAACATGGTTCCGGAGGGGAAGAGACGCGCGGCACTTGTCGGGCAATTTCATCTTTCGGAGGGGAATACCCTTTCCTTACTTCGCGAAATTGGTGGTGATTGTCCCGGGGCTGTAGCCCTATATTCCGAGAAAGAGCAGGCTCAATTACACCGCGAACCGATGGAAATTTCGCCGAACGATCTGGCACACATCATTGATGAACTTCCGCGTCATCCTTTGCTGCCCGGGTCTACACACGCACCTCGCGTTTGCCTAGCCGGTACACAGAAAAAATTTGCGCTGCGCAAGGGTGCAGATGGCAGGTATTGGCGTATGGACGATGCACACCCCACCACTCACGTCATCAAAATTACCAATCCCCGTTTTCCTGATTTGTTGCAGAATGAGCTCTTTTGCATGACGCTGGCGAAGCATTTTTTTGATGATGCCGTTGATGTGCGGATGAATGTCGTTGAAGGACGCCCCTATTTGGAAATTCAGCGTTTTGATCGTACGGAAAGGGGAGGACGCTACGAGCGTGTCCACCAAGAAGATTTCTGTCAGGTGTGCGGCATTACGAGCGACCGAAAGTACCACGAGGATGGCGGTCCCGGAATACACGATATTTTCAGGGCTATCGCAATGTATTCTCAACAAAAGTTGGCAGACTCATCCAAAATGCTCCGTCTCCTCGTCTTAAACTACCTCATCGGCAACACAGATGCCCACGCAAAAAACCTTTCGATTTTGCATGTGGACAGGTCAAACTCTGTCGTACTTGCTCCGCCTTACGACCTCGTCGCTACAGAGGTTCACCTGAAGAAGGATGAAATCCGCACCATGGCTATGCCTATCAATGGGAAGGATGAATATGACTCCCTGACAAAAGAGGATTGGTTGGCTCTTTTTTCACAGCTCAGTCTGGACCCGACCGCCACGTGGGATATCCTCCGTCAAGCCTTTACCGGTGTCGTCTCGCACGCTGAACTTCTTGCCAACCGTTTCAACGCAGACCCCCTCACCGCGTCGGAGATCTACGCCAAAATCATAGCCAACATACGCACCCGATTTGAACGCTTGTTCCTCTGATCTCCGCCGTTTACCCCTCTCTTACCACACGTACCTTGTACTTGAGCTCTTGCGTGTTTCTCCGCAACGAGGTCATCGTTCACCACTGCGCCTCTCGTTTATTCGGGACAGACTGGGTTCGCGGTAGAGGTCTTCGATGCAGCGGATGAGAGCGAAAGCGTGGCTTACCATGGCACGGGTTTCATTGAGCAGGGTCAGGTAGAGGATGCCGGTACGCATCCCGCTTTCATCCGAGGCGTTGTGCAGGAGGTGGCGGGTAATGCAGTCGGCAAACTCTTGCCCGAGTTCTTCCGAACCGACCAAAAGCTCGTCGATACCGGCGTAATTTCCCTCCTTGAGCATGTCCAACATATTTGGGTAAAAGCGACCGATTTTGCCGGTAAGTGCCAGTAAGTCGCGCGCTTGGGCATCGTTGAGTCCCGTGTGGTTATTGTCGATGTGGTTGTACGCCGCTTTCACTAAGACAACTAGACATTCGCACGTGGAGAGAGAGATTTCGGTGACACGGAAGATGAGTTGCCCTCGGTCCGCCTGCTCTTTCGGAATGGAAGCCAGCGTCGGCAATACCTCATTTTCCTTGACCAACTTGAGGTCCTGCTTGATAGAGCGTGCTTTCTTGCGTAGGCGTTTCAGAGAATCGCGGTCTTCTTTGAGCAGGGCATTGACCATGGCATTGAAGATACCGACCATGCGACCGAGACGACCGGCTGCGGCTGCGGCGTATTCGTGTACTTGGGCATCCTTGCGGACATCCAGCAGTTTGTACTCCTGCTTGTCGCTCTGCGCTAGGAAGGTCGAACGCGCGAGCAGTGCCAGAGCTAGGAGGATCATGCCAATCACCGCCCACAGACCGCCGTATGCCAAAACCAGAGCCACGCAGAATGAAGCGAGACACGCCCCGATAGCGGTGAGGAACCAGCCACCGGTTACAGTGAGCACACCGGTGATGCGGTAAACCGCGCTGTCGCGTCCCCACGCCCGGTCCGCCAGTGAGGAACCCATGGCGACCATGAAGGTCACGTAGGTAGTGGAAAGGGGCATTTTCCACGAGGTGGCGACTGAGATGAGCAGGGCGGCGGTAGTCAGGTTGACGGAACCGCGCACGAGGTCGTAGTTCGTGCCGGTTTCCTCCTCGGGGGGAAGCGGGGCAAAGCGGCGTCCCACGAAGTCCGCGATGGGTTTCGGGGTGACGCGTTCGATAAAGCGCGCCGTGTTGAGCGCGTAACGCACCATCACGCGCGCCGCCAAGCTGGACC
>CAYWNS010000096.1:0-5553 GCA_964459715.1 uncultured Akkermansia sp. | reverse complement strand
CGGCGGGTGTGATGCAATTTTTGCACGAGCACGGCGCGCGGGGGTACGTGACACTGAATATACTCATATTCCCCGGGGAGATGGAGGAGGTCGTGCGTTGTCTGGACGATCTGGACACAGTGGGAGTGGATGGAGTCATCGTGCAGGACATGGGATTGGCGGCACTGGTGGCAGAGCAAAAGCGAGCCGGGAGGTGGAGCATGCAGCTGCATGTGTCCACGCAGATGACCGTGAGCAGTCCGGGGGCGGTGAGGCTGGTGGATGAATGGTTCGCGCCGGAGCAGATCGTTTTGGCGAGGGAGCTCAACTTGCGCGAGATAGCGGCTTGCGCGGCAGCCACCGATGCCCGGATCGAAGCCTTCTGCCACGGAGCCCTCTGCGTGGCGTACTCCGGGCAATGCTTCACGAGCGAAAGCTTCGGACAGAGAAGTGCCAATCGGGGAGAGTGCGCGCAGGCGTGCCGTCTACCGTACTCGCTGGAAGTGGACGGACGGCTCAAGGACTTGGGGGAGCGACGTTACCTGTTTTCGCCGCAGGATTTGTGCGCTGTGCGCATGATACCCGAGCTGCTGCGAGCCGGGGTCAAGAGTTTCAAGATAGAAGGGCGACAGAAAGCCCCGGAGTACGTGGCGGCGGCGGTGCGGACCTACCGGCGCGCATTGGACGCGGCATTGCGCGGGGAAGAACCCCACCCGGAGACGCGCGACCTGTATGCCATGCAAATGACCTTCTCGCGCGGTTTTTCGACCGGGTGGTTGGAAGGCACCGACCATCCGCGTCTCACCCACGGACGCTTCAGTAAGAAACGCGGGGTGTCGCTCGGTCGGGTGGAGCGCGTCACACGAGGGTGCATCGCTCTGGAGCAGGAACCCTCCGTACGCCTGCTGCCCGGTGACGGCTTTGTCATCGATGTCGGCACGGAGGAGCGGGGCGGACGCATCGTGCACGCGCGCGGGCGGTTTCTTTACTTTTACGAGAGGACGAGCGGGGTGAGCGGCGAGAGCGTCAAGCCCGGATGCCCCGTGTGGAAGACCTCCGATCCGACCCTACAGAAAGAGCTACAGGCGACTTGGGCACAGGTACGCATGCCGACGGAGCCCGCGCATACCCTCCTGCACCTCCGAGTGAGCGGGCGCGTGGGGGAGGAGCTTGTGCTCAATGGCGGCGGGAAAACCGTACGCAGCAGGATGCCCTTGGTTGCCGCGACAAAGCATCCTCTCGATGAGCAGAGCGTGCGCAGACAGTTCGGACGACTCGGGGGCACGGGATACGCGCTCGGCAGTTTGCGGTTCGACGTGGAAGGGGAGTGCCTGCTTCCGCTGTCGGAGCTCAACCGCATGAGACGCGAATTGGTGGAGCGATTGGACGCAGAGGGGGTGACGCCGCGAGAGCCTCTCGACCTCCCGCCGGTCACCTTCGAGCAGCCGCCTGTCGCGCCTGACTACGAGCTCAGCGTGCTGTGCCGCACTGCGGAGCAAGCCGAGACCGCCGCCGCCGCCGGAGTGGATAAGCTGTACTTAGACCTGCCGAATTTGCGGGAATTGCCCGCAGTAGCACGGCGTCTGCGGGCGGAGTACCCGGGACTCCCGCTGTGGACCGCCACACTGCGCATTCTCAAGCCGGGGGAAGAGGGATTCTTCAAGTACCTGCACGCCATGGAACCTGACGGTGTCCTCGTACGCAACCTCGGGGCAGCCCTTTACTGGCGGGAGCAGGGGGTGTCGATGGTCGGTGACTTCTCCTTGAACACCGCCAACCCGTACAGTCTGAACCTCTGGCTGCATTTCGGACTGGATGCCTGCACGGTGTCGTATGACCTAGACGCGCGGCAGGTGGGCGAATTACTCGGGCAGGGAGGTGCCGCCTTTTGGGAACTGGTGCTCCATCGGCACACCCCACTCTTCCACAGTGAACACTGCGTCTTCTGTACATTCCTGTCCGACGGGCACAACTTCAAGGACTGCGGGCAACCCTGCGAGCACCACAGCGTACGCGTCATTGACCGCACCGGGGCTGCCCACATCCTGCGGAGTGATGAAGCCTGCCGCAATACGCTGTTCAACGCCCGCGCCGAGTCCTCAGTGCATGGCGTCCGCGCGGCTCTGCAAGCTGGACTGCGACGTCTGCGCATCGAATGCTTGGACGAAAGTGCCCGGCAAGTGCGCGAACTCCTAGCCGCTGTGCCTTTCCACAGCCCGCACACCCGCGTCTGTCCAAATAAATCAAATGCATAGAGTAGAGCGATGACATTGCCGCAGGAAAACGGGGAGGTGCCCAAGTACGAGGTGAAAAAGTTAGGCGCAACGGAGTTGCGCAGGCATGGCGGGGGGAGGCAAAGCCGGAACGACGCGTGCGGGGTAAATCTGTACAGCCGTGAGGATGATGCCTCCCTAATGTGTCGTGCGTCTGAAAGCCGCATAGGAACAGGAACGGCGGCGATTATCGAAAAGTTTTTGGGGGGAACAGGAGAGATGCCCCTCTATAGCCCGCACACCCATTGAAGTTGATGAATCACACACCTGCTACACCGGTTGACACGTCCCGCGCACGGCAAATACTTACCGCGCCGCTTCTCTTTTTCCTGCTGTACTTGGGTACGGCACTGTGGCGGGGGGACTTTTACGCGCTGCCGGTCTCCGTGGCTTTTTTGGCGGCGGCTGTGTGGGGGATGCTCCTGTTCCCAAAGGTACCATTCCGAACCAAGCTGGAAGTCTTTTCGCAGGGGGCGGCGCATCGAGACATCATGATGATGATATGGATATTCATGATGGCGGGGGCATTTGCCGAATCCGCCCGGTGTCTGGGTGCGGTGGACGCCACAGTGTCCCTGACCCTACGCGTCATGCCGGCCAGTATGCTCCCCGCCGGACTCTTTTTGGCTGCCTGCCTCATTTCCCTGTCCATCGGAACATCGGTGGGCACGATCGTCGCCCTCATGCCGGTGGCATCGGGGCTGGCTGCCGGAACGGGGCTCAGCCCGTCCATGGTTTGCGGCATTGTAGTGGGTGGTGCTTTCTTCGGTGATAACCTCAGCTTCATCTCCGATACCACCATCGCCGCCACCCGCACGCAGGGTTGCACCATGCGTGACAAATTCCGCGCGAATCTCCGTTTTGCCTTGCCCGCCGCCATCCTTTCCATGCTCATTTACATTGCGCGCGGGTACGGGACGGGATGCTTTGCCGCGATGCCCTCTGCCGTCGATTGGTCGACGGCGTTGCCCTATCTCGTCGTCCTAGTCCTCGCCTTAGTCGGCGTACACGTCCTACCGGCTCTCTTCGTCGGCATCGCGAGCACCGGGTTACTTGCCCTCGCGCGTGGCACAGACGCAGCACTCTGGTTGCAAGCCCTCGGCAACGGCGTGTTGGGCATGGGGGAGCTCATTTGTGTGACCCTGCTGGCGGGTGGTTTGCTAGGGCTGATCCGACACTACGGCGGAATCGCGTACCTAGTCGGTTTGCTGATGCGCGGCATGCGCGGTCCGCGTTCTGCGCAGCTCGGGATCGCCCTCATGGTCTCACTCTCCAATCTCTGCACTGCCAATAACACGGTGGCTATCATCACGGTAGGCGACATCGCGCGTACCATCGCCCAGCGTTTCCGCATTTCGCCCGCCCGCGCCGCCGGTTTACTGGATACGTTCTCCTGCGTCGTGCAGGGGACCTTGCCGTACGGTGCCCAGCTGCTCATGGTTTCTCGCCTCAGCGGGTTAAGTGCCGTACAGATTGTCCCCGAGCTCATTTACCCCATGCTACTCGGTCTTTGTGCATTAGGTTGCATCCTTCTCAAGGGCTCCGCTCCTCCACAGGATGCCCTCCGCAACCGCGCCGATATCTCACGATAATTCACCCAATAATCTCACGATAATTCACCCAATAAAATTGCGTCAAAGTCCACAATTTTGCTTGACGATATTCCGGGAATAATTTATAATGATGCAACAAGCGAGCGTGGAGGAGATATGAACAAAAGGGCATATAAACCACGACTTTTGGATGAGGAAATGGGGCGGAGATTGGGGAATATTGGGGCATTACTTGTAGAGGGAGCCAAATGGTGTGGGAAGACGACATCTGCTGCGCAGATGGCGTAGAAAGTCATACGCTTCAACGACCCGAACGCGCAGCAGGAAATACAGACCATACTCGAGGTTTCGCCTCGGCGATTACTGGCGGGGGAGACGCCTGTGTTGTTGGATGAATGGCAACTTCAGCCCTCGATGTGGGATGCGGTGCGGTTCGAGGTAGATGATCGTGGAGAGACGGGGCAATTTCTCCTGACGGGATCCGCTGTACCGGCTGGTCCGACGCAGCTGCACCATTCCGGGGCAGGGCGGATATCGCGGATGAAGATGCGCCCCATGTCCTTGTACGAATCCGGGGAATCGTCCGGCGAAGTTTCACTGAAGCGACTCTTTGCCGGGGAGAAGGATGTGCATGGCGAACGTGAGATGGGGCTCGAAGAACTGGCGTTTCTCATAGCGCGCGGCGGTTGGCCTGCTTCCGTCGATATGCCGAATTCCGCAGCATTACAGCAGGCGAGCGATTACTTCGATGCGGTTGTTCACGCTGATATATCTCGGGTAGACGGGGTAAAGCGGAAAGTCGACCATGCGGCGGCATTGATGCGGTGCTATGCGCGGCTGGTGGGAACTCCCGCCGATCTTCAAAAGATCGTGACAGACATGCGGGCATCCGGTGGGGCTTCCTTGTCCATCAATTCTGTGTCTTCTTACGTATCGGCACTGAAGAACATATTTGTCATCGAAGAAATGGAAAATTGGACGCCCCATTTGCGGTTGCGTGCGACCCTGCGTACTTCACCGATCCGTTATTTCACAGACCCATCGATAGCTGTTGCAGCCCTTCGGACGGATCCCCGGGAACTCATTGACGATTTGCGTACCATGGGTTTGCTCTTCGAAAATATGGTCATGCGGGACCTGCGCGTCTACGTGGGCAAACTGCAGGGCGAAGTATACCACTACCGCAACAGGAATGGGTTCGAGATAGACGCAATACTCCGCTTGCACGGCGGCAAGTATGGACTCGCAGAGGTTAAGCTCGGACTTGCCGGTGTGGAGCGGGCTGCGGCAAACCTCAAAAAATTTTCCCAGTCTGTCGACACAAAGCTATCGTCGCTTCCCTCCTTCCTGATGGTCATCGTTGGTGTGGGGTCTTTCGCGTACCGGCGCAAAGACGGCGTTCTCGTGGTACCCATCAGCACGCTGGGTGCGTAACACACTCAGACCGCAAACCAGAGAAAGAAAATCGGAGAGAAAGCGCAAAAAAAGCTTGCCAAGGGGTGAGTTCTCTGCTAAAATGCGCCCGCGCTTGCTGTAGAGCGGTGCGAATGGAGCGGTAGCTCAGTTTTGGTTAGAGCGCAGCCCTGTCACGGCTGAGGTCGCGAGTTCAACCCTCGTCCGCTTCGTTCCCGTGGGGTGGATTTCTCCTGAAGTCCACCCCACCGTTGTTGGCGCACACACCTGTCCCAATAAAATTTGGGTCAATTCAAAATTATGTGGAATTTGGGTTTTTAGGTGGAGAGATGCCC
>CAYWNS010000095.1:0-5647 GCA_964459715.1 uncultured Akkermansia sp. | reverse complement strand
CAAAAGCCGGTGACACCGAGGCGGCGGGGCGTTGCCTCTACAAGGTGAAACTCGGCATGCCGCGCAATCGCGCTTTCATGCGAAGTCAGCAGGACCCGGAATACCGTCGCATGGTTGAGAAGTACGAGATGTTTCTCCTGCAAGACCCGCGCAAGCTCGAGCAATACAAACTCAAGGAGGAGCTCTATTTCTGTGTGGATGAAAAGATGCACGACGCCGACCTCATGGATATGGGACGTCGCCTCATCAGTCCGGGACATCCGGAGCACTTCGTCCTGCCCGACATCGGCACCGAATTTGTCAACATCGATGAAGACGCTCGGCTTAGTGAACGCGAGAAGGAGCTGCGTAAGCAAGCCCTCTCCAAGCAACTGGAAGAAACCGGCATCCGCCTGCATACCACCAGCCAGCTCCTCAAAGCATACACCATCTACGAACGCGACAAGGAATACGTCGTCAAGGACGGCAAGGTCATCATCATCGACCAAAACACCGGGCGCGAAATGCCGGGGCGTCGCTGGAGTGAGGGGCTACACCAAGCCGTGGAAGCCAAAGAAGGGGTGACCGTGGAGGAAGAAAACATGACTTACGCCACCATCACCATCCAAAATTACTTCCGTCTCTACGCCCGACTTGCCGGGATGACTGGTACGGCCGAAACCGAAGCCGCCGAATTCCACGACATCTACCGCCTCGATGTCCTCCCTATCCCCACCAATAAACCTTGCATCCGTGAGGATTTCAATGACCTTATCTTTAAGAGTCGCCGTGAAAAATTCAATGCCGTAGTAGCCAAAATCGAGGAGCTGCATAAGAAGGGGCAACCTGTCCTCGTCGGCACTGCCAGTGTGGACGCGTCCGAGACGCTTTCCCGCATGCTCAAACGTAAAAACATCCCGCACGAAGTCCTCAACGCCAAAAACCACCAGAGGGAGGCGGAAATCATCGCGCTGGCGGGTCAACGCGGGGCGGTCACGGTCTCGACAAATATGGCGGGGCGCGGCACGGACATCAAGCTCGGCGACGGTGTACCGGAACTCGGTGGGCTCTTTGTACTGGGCACGGAGAGGTATGAATCCCGCCGCATTGACCGGCAATTACGCGGTCGATGCTCCCGCCAAGGCGACCCCGGTGCTTCGCAATTCTTCCTGTCCTTCGAGGATGACCTCATGCGTAACTTCGGCGGCAGCGAGCGCATGACGCGCATCATGGACCGCTTCGGCATGGAGGAAGGCGAAGCCGTCGAAAACCGACTCATGAACAAGGTGATCGAAGGTGCCCAAAAGCGCGTGGAACAACGCAACTACATGTGGCGCAAGCACGTGCTGGATTACGACGATGTCATGAATCAGCAGCGCACCATCGTTTACGGGTTGCGCAATGAAGCCTTGCTCTGCGAAGACCCGCGCGTGATGCTCTACGAGAACCTTGATGAAGCCGTGCAACAAAAATGTGAGGATTACGTGAGCGATGAAGCGGAAGGCATGGTCCAAGCCGTCAGTCTCTCACAATGGGTGAACTCCACTTTCCCCACCGGTAAGGGCGACGACACCTCTTGGCTCGAAAATAAAACCGCGCGGGAAGCCGCCAAAGAGGTATCTGCCCTCGTGCGCGAGTTGTACGAGAAAAAGGTGAGCAATGAGCGTCCGGATTATGTGGACCGAATGGAGCGCAGTATCATGCTCCAAGCGATCGACAAAACGTGGCAACGCCACCTCAACGAGATGGATGCTCTGCGCGAAGGTGTGCGTCTGCGCGCCCAAGGGCAACGTGACCCTCTCGTGGAATACAAACGTGAAGCCTACGGTCTCTTCGAATCCCTCATGCGCGATATTCAGCTTGATATGGTCTCCCGAATGTTCCGCACCACCACCAACCTGAGTGCTTTCGAAGACTTCCTCGCCTCCCTGCCGGATGGTCTCTCGGATGCCCTGTCCATCGATGGTGACAGTGGCGACCTGCTGTCCACCCTGCGGGAACAAATGCAGCGTCTCCATGAGCGCGAGCAGTCCGACGAGCTCCCCCCTGCCCCAACCGCAGCAGACGAGTCGGATGAGACCCTCGCCACGGGCAACAGCCTGTACGGCGGAAACGAGCATACCGAGGACGCTGCTTCCCTCAGTGAAAGCGGTAGTACCGAATACATGCCGGTTGAGTCGGCGCACTCCCGCGAGAAAAAAATCGAACTTCCGAATCGTCGCCGTCGCATTGTCAACATCCGTCCGGAAACCAACCCCAACGCTCCCGGAGATGCCGCGCCGATATACGATCCCGATGATTTCCACCCCACGCTCTGACTGCCCCCCTGCCCCGCATGGCTGCCAATATCCGCTCTGTTCTGGAATATGTGCCGGACTTCCGGGGGAAGCTGATGGTGGTACACCTCGCGCACACGTTACTGGAGACCGATGAGTTGGTAGATGCCTTGCTGGATGCCGAAGCCCTGCACGAAATCGGGGTGCGCCTCGTGTTGGTTGCCGAGGGAAATGACGTCGCTTCCCTACAGCATCACGCCGAAGTGTGCGAGATGCACGCCGCCGTGGTCGATGTGCCTCTCTCTGCCGGACAAACCGCCCTCTCACGTGTCGATGAAATCATCCGCCGTCACCAAATCGCCCTCGTTGCTTCGGGCGCGGTAGGGCGATTCGATGAGGGTAGCGTGACCCTCGCCGTCCTCCTCGGAGCTTCCAAGTACATCTGTCTGCAAACCGATGAAATTCCCGCCCGTGCCGGTCACCCTATTTTCGCCATCCCGGAAAGTGAGGTAGATTCTTGCCCTCCTGACACCTGCTCTCATTTCCCGGAACTTCAGGCTGCCGCAGCTGTTTGCCGTCGCGGCATCGCTCGCGTCCACCTGCTCTCCGGTCTCCATCGCGGTGTCTTGCTCGATGAGCTCTTTTCCGAAGAAGGCGTGGGTACCATGGTGCACGCCGACTCCTACCGCGATATCCGTCCCCTGCACGAGGATGACATCCCCGAACTTCTCTCTCTCATCGCCCGCTGTGTCGCCGATGCCAAACTTATCCGCCGCACCTACGAGGACATCTGCGATAATCTGCGCTGCTACTACGTTTATACTCTGGATGACACCATTGTCGGCTGCGTCGCTCTCTATCCCTACCCCCAAGACCATTGCGCTGAGCTCGGCTGCCTCTTCATCAAAACAAATTATGAGGGGCACGGCTACGGTCGTGCTCTCTGCCGCTTCGTCGAACAGAAAGCTAGAGCATCCGGCTTCAAACGCATCTTCGCCCTCTCCCAAAGTGCCGTCGACTTCTTTCGCTCGCGCCTCAACTACACCCGCCTCCCCCGCACCGCTCTCCCCGCCTCTCGCCTCCAAATGCTGGAAGAAAGCGGTCGTCATTCGGAAGTCCTCGCCCGCGAATTGTAACCGCCGCAGTGCCAGTCCCCATGCGGGTTACAAACGCTCTGCGTACTGGGGAATTTCCCTGTTACAAAGTCATCGCCCACCCCTAGGCTGTCATTATTTCTTGGAACGACTAGGCTTGTCTGTTCGGGAGTGGGGACACCAACTTATGCAAAATTTGCACAAGTTCGATATGGTTGATAGAAAGCAATTTACAGATATTGCCGCAAAAAATTGGCTTGAGAAGGTGGGGGAATTGCTCCATAATGGGGCGGGCGAGAGATGACTTATTTGGGACAGCCTCACGGCGAAATCATCATCTACAGGAGAGATGATTCGGGACCGCGTGTAGAAGTGCGCATAGAGCAAGGTACCGTGTGGCTGGATGTCCTACATCTCTCCGCACTGTACGGGATAGACCGCAGCGGTATACTGCGTCACATCAAAAATATATACAGCGATGGAGAGCTGGAGGAGGCAACGACATCGCGTTCTATTTCGGGGCACAGAATGGAGGGGACACGTGAGGTGGTACGGGAAGCGATGATGTACAACTTGGACATGATCATTGCACTGGGATACCGAGTGAACTCGCCGCAAGCCATACTCTTTCGCAAATGGGCGACGGAGATACTCAAGGAGTACGCAGTCAAAGGATTCGCGCTGAATGATGAGCAACTCAAAGAACTCGGCGGAGGTTCCTATTGGCACGAGCTCTTAGAACGTATCAGGGATATACGATCTTCGGAAAAGGTCTTTTACAGACAAGTCTTGGATTTGTATGCCACTAGCATCGATTATGATCCCGGCAGCACAGAGAGTCGCCGATTCTTCAAAGTCGTGCAAAACAAGCTGCACTATGCTGCCCATGGAAGGACAGCATCGGAGGTGCTCTATACCCGTGCCGATGCCGAAAGGAATTTTATGGGGTTGAGGACATTCCGAGGTCCGCATCCCACACTCGCAGACGCGAGAATTGCCAAAAATTACTTGGACGAGAAGGAGCTCAAGGTGCTCAACAACCTCGTGTCCGCCTACTTTGACTTCGCTGAAGTGCACGCCATGAACCATGAACACTTGCGAATGGTCGACCATCTGCGGCACTTAGACTCTCTGTTGACGGCGAATGGGCAACCGCTGCTGCAAGGAAGCGGTTCCGTAAGTCATGCCGACGCCATGAAGAAGGTCGAAACCGAATACCGTAAGTTTCAGGCACGTACTCTCACACCGGTGGAAAATGCCTACTTAGACTCCATCTGCTTCCTCAAAAAAGAGACCAAATCGCTCCCGCGCCGTTCCCCTAAAAAAAATGCAGCTCCGGGGCGATAGTTTTCCAACTTGTGCAAAATTTGCACAAGTTCGATATGGTTGACAAAGAGCAATTTACAGATATTGTCGAATAAAATGGCTTGAGAAGCCGGGTAACCCGAGCCAAATGGCGGTACCACGTAAGCACTGCCCCGACTTCGTGTGCTTCGTATTTGCGGTAGACGTACTGTTGATCTCTCACAAACCTCTTCGGGAGCAGACCACGACAGCTTCTGCCCCTATTTCCCCCTGCCGCCTAATCTATCATCCCCCCTTCAACATCCTCATCTTCGATGATTGACATTTTTACAGAAACACTTGCCCCTCACGAACTCCCGCCGGAAAATGACTAGACTTCCTCAAATGATATCACTCAACTTCTTCACCGGGGCTTCGTACCGCACACCGATTTTGTCAAAATGCCTTCTTGCGCACGCTATCTTACCTCTTTCCGGTGTCCGCAGAAGCTCAAGCTCCTGTGCGTCCGCGCCCTTGGTTTCCACCACGAAGTAGAGATGCTGCTGTCCGTGCTTTTCCACCACAATAGCCCAATCCGGGTTATATTTCCCGAGCGGCGTATTGATGGTAAACGAGGCGGGCAGTTTGGTGTAAAGTTTTACTTCCTCCTGACACTCAGCGTCTCGAGCAAACTGCTCCTCCAACTTCGAATCAAAAATCACGTGATCAGTCAGACACTTGCGAAGTACCCCTACCATTTTATCCCTGTACCCTTCCTCGTCCTTGAAGAGCTCTTGGGCACTATACTCCTTGTTTCCGATCGTAACCGGTTCGTAGCGTATCCCATCCACCATCAATCTCTTGAGTGTGTCGTTGATCACCTTCGCGGTGATCCGCTCAAACTCGGCGGCATTTACCCGCAATTTGGCTAGGTTTTCCGTCTTGCTCAAAATACAGCACAGCGTACTCCGCGTCAAGTGCGTCCTCTCCTCGAGTGCCGTTACGATGTCCGGT
>CAYWNS010000094.1:0-5664 GCA_964459715.1 uncultured Akkermansia sp. | reverse complement strand
GGGGGAGAGGGAAGTGTGGCGACAGACCGTCTCCGAGTATCTAACAAATGCGTGAGGCACTCTACATAGCTCGAAGCATATTCCTAATGGCAGAAACAGCTTTTGACAGATAAAGTAATAATAATCAGGAAGTTAAGATTATGGTGTCGCGGAGGGGCAAAAGTACCATTCTAGCAGGATGGAATCCCGGATTCAATTTTTTTTTCATGAGGTGCATTTCTACTTGCAATGCACATTACTTTTTGGACAGGTTTGATGTGCTTGACAAAGCGGGCAACATGGGATAGAGTAAGGGGGAACCATGAAAGACCGACGTATCGTCATCACAGGCATAGGCGCGCTGTCCCCGCTGGGCAATAGCGCGGCGGAAACATGGGAGGGTATGCGGAGTGGACGTGGGGGGATAGGCCGGATAGAACAGTTGCCGGATGTGGATTCCTATCCTGTACAGATTGCGGGGGAGGTTCGGGGCTTCGACCCCACTCCGTATTTTCAAAAGGACCCGAAGGCGGTGCGGCGGTGTGACCGGTTTGAGCAGCTCGCGATGGCTGCCGCAGTTATGGCGATTCAGGATGCAGCTCTGATCCCCGAGAAAGAGAACAAGGAGCGAATCGGGGTGATGATCGGCTCCGGCATTGGTGGTTTGGGCATCCATGGTCAGAACACGGAAATCCTGATCAAGACAGGAATGAGGCGGGTGTCTCCCTTTTGCATCCCGTACATGATCACGAACATGGCGAGCGGCATGGTCAGTATTGAGTACGGCTTCGGGGGACCAAATATGAGTATATCGACGGCATGCGCCACTTCTAATCATTCCATCGGCGAAGCTTGGCGCATTATGAAGTTCGGCGATGCGGACGTGATGATATGCGGCGGAGCAGAGGCTTCCATCCTGCCGATCGGCATAGCGGGGTTTGCCAACATGAAGGCCCTGTCCACCCGCAACGATGACCCGGCAACGGCGTCTCGTCCGTATGATGTAGACCGCGATGGCTTTGTCATGGGCGAGGGTGCGGGTGTCGCTGTGTTGGAAACTCTCGAACATGCCCAAGCACGCGGCGCGCGCGTGCTGGCAGAAATGGTCGGTTATGGTCTCAGTGCGGACGCGTACCACCTTACATCCCCTATGCCGGGGGGCGAAGGTGCGTGTCGCTGCATGCAGATGGCACTCGAGCACGCAGGGCTGAAGCCCGAAGATGTGGATTACGTGAACACTCACGGCACCTCTACGCATTTGGGGGACATCTGTGAAGCCCGGGCAATCAAGAACACCTTCGGTACGTACGCGCAGAATGGTCTGGTTGTAAGCTCGACGAAATCGATGACCGGGCACCTGCTCGGAGCAGCCGGCGGCATTGAGTTGCTGGCGTGTGTGATGGCTATACGTGACAACTTTATCCCGCCGACCATCAATGTATTTCGCCAAGACCCCGAATGCGACCTCGATGTATGCCCCAACGTGGGGCGTGCGCACGAAGTCAATGTAGCACTGAGTAACTCCTTCGGTTTCGGCGGTCACAACGCTTCGCTCGTCGTCAAACGCTTTGTGGACTGAGCTATCGCGGCACCTCGTTTCGCTGTTCTCCCATGTTGCAGCGTCTGTTCACAGCCTTAAAACAATGCCGCGAGAAATTGGTGGAGAGGGCGGCACAGGAAAAGACCCTGCTGCGCTGGGGGCTGCTGAGTGTGGGGGTGCTGGGATGTGTTGTAGGAATGCAGGCGTGTGGGGTGTTCCGCTGGATGAACATAGTGCAGCTGCAGGTGCTGGCAGGGCATCCCTTTTATCTGAGCGCGGAAGATGCGCAGGTGTCTCTCCTTTCGAAGGGATGGACTTTTGCGGAATGCGTAGCTGTCACTCTCTACATCGGGGCAGCCCTGATGGCTCAAAAGCGTTTCCTGAAACGCAGTTATATCTGCCTATTGGCTGTTCTGGCTCTGGGATTACCCGGGCTATTATGCGTGCTGTGGCACGGGGTGCTCTTTGTGGCTCAACCCATTTGTTGCATCGTGCTCCTGTGGCTCGTCACGATACCGGGGAAAATTGTCTCGAGAAAAAAATAATCTAGCACTGCGCTGCAGCTTTGTCGCGGGCAAACGCGGGAAGGAACACGAATTTCAAGGTGCCGAATTTATCGGGTAGATTTCGGACGGCGCGGCGGCGCAGCTCTACCGCACAACGGCGCAAGTAAACTACGAAGTTGGGGATTCCCAAAGAAATTGTTTTTTTCGAGCCGCTGCAACTGCACCATCAGATCTTCTAGGGCAGCGATGATCGGCAGCTTAACACCCGGCGTGTTATCGAGATATATCCAGAGTTCTGCCTCATTAGTGCCTGCCTTCATCCTGCTCAAAGTCTGCATGGACGCCGTCAGCGGTCCCAGTGCTGCTTGCGCGGTCCTCGCATCGGTAACGCTGCTCAAGATGCGAACTTGGGTGCTCAAACCTTGTTGCAACTCACGACACATCTTCACCGCGTCTTGCGTTTGCTCGGCACCCACCACGGGTACCACGATGGCGGGTATCATGGCACATCCCAAAATACAGTGTACTATCATTCGCACGACAGCATCTTATCTTGCAATGCCCCAATGGTCAAGTACGAAGTACCTAAGTTCACACCCGTCCCACACCCGTCCCAATAAAATTCTCAAAAAACGCTGCGATGCTAATCCCCATGCGGGTTGCAGACGCTCTGCGTACCAAGGGGGCTTCAACCTCACGGGTGCATGGATTTGTTCCCCACGCGAGGTTCCCGCTTTGCGTTCATCGTCCCTCTCCGCGCAACCTTGTTGCGCCTAGCTCCTTCACTTCGTACTTCGTACCTTGTACTTGATCGCCTCTGTGTTTCCCTGCGACAAAACCATCGCACTACTCTGGGCGTTTAATTTATTTGAGACAGATGTGGTGTGGAACCCTCATAGGAATTAGCATTGCGGCAATTTACAGGAAGTTTCTTGGGGCTGGTGTGATTTTAGGCTGGTCATGTCCGAAGTAATTTGGTATACTGGGCGAAGCAAGTGGGGAAGTTGATGAGCGAGCAAACCAAACAGGAGGTACCGTTTAGACGTATCCTGCTCAAACTGAGCGGGGAGGCGTTGCGTGCACCCGGAAGTCGCGACAACATATCGCCGGAGATTGTGGCTCGAATAGCGAGAGAGATCGCGGATGCGCAGCGGGCGGCTGCCCTGCAAGTGGCCGTCGTCGTGGGCGGCGGCAACATTTGGCGCGGTGCGAAAGCGAGTGTGCGCGGCATGGATAGACCGACGGCGGACTATGTAGGTATGCTAGCGACCGTGATGAACGCGCTGTCAATCTGCTCTGCCGTGCAGGAGGCGGGGGTGCCGTGCCACGTCATGAGTGCGATCGAAATGAAGAATGTGGCGGAGCCCTACGTACGCAACACAGCTCGGGAGATGTTGCGCGGCGGGCAGGTGGTCGTGTTTGCCGCCGGCACGGGGAATCCTTTTTTCAGCACGGACACGGCGGCGGCTTTGCGCGCGTGCGAGGTGAATGCGCAGGTGGTGATGAAAGCGACGTCGGTGGACGGTGTCTATTCGGCGGATCCCAAGGAAGACCCAACGGCCACACGCTTTGCCACCATCTCGTACGAAGAATGTATTTCCCGCGAGCTTAAAGTGATGGACCAAACCGCGTTTACTCTCTGCAAAGACAACAAAAAACCTATCATCGTATTTGATATGCACTGCCCCGGCAACATCACGCGTGCCTTGCTCGGCGAAAAAATTGGAAGCATCATCAGCGTGTGACACATTTTCCCAAAATATCTTAACACTCTACCGACTATGGACGAAGAAACACTGCTATTGGAAGTGGAGACGGCGATGGAAGATGCCGTCTCTCGCATGCGCGAAGAGTTCGCCGGAGTACGCACCGGCAAGGCGTCCCCTTCCCTAGTGGACAATATGGACATCTACGTGGCATCTTACGGCACCAGCATGAAACTCAAGAGTCTCGCGGTGGTCAGTACACCGGATGCTCGCTCGATCCTCATCCAGCCCTTTGACCCGGGCACCCTCAATGACATCAAGAAAGCCATAGCCGAGAGTCGCCTGAACATCACCCCGATTATCGATGCGCGCTCTGTCCGTCTGCCTATCCCGGAACTTTCCGGTGAACGGCGCAAGGAACTCGTCAAGTACGTCAAGAGTCTCGCCGAGGAGAACAAAGTGCGTGTGCGAGGCGCGAGGAAGTTAGGGATGGACGGCGCGAAGAAACTCAAGACCGACAACGTGCTTACGGAGGATGGCATGCGCCTAGCCGAAGATAAAGTGCAGAAACTCACCGACAAATACGTCAAAAAGGTCGATGAACTTCTCGAAGCTAAAGAAAAAGAAATATTGACTGTATAAACCCCTCACCCATCACGAAATATGAGTACTCCCCAGACAAATGTATTAGCTGCCGGAATCGAAATTATCGGCACCATTCGTTTCCAGAATGACATGCACATCGACGGCAAAATCGATGGCAAAATCGAATCCGAATCCGGAAAGGTTACCATCGGTGAAAAAGCCGACATCAAGGGCAATATCAAAGCCGGTGAGGTCTATGTATACGGTCGCGTGGAGGGCAACGTACAGAGCGAACGATGCCACCTCCACGGTCAGGCTATGGTGAACGGCGACATCACTACGACCCGTCTGTCGATGGATGAGGGAGCTAAGCTCTCAGGTCGCGCAGAGATAGGCTAACCCCGCCCGCGCAACTCCGTCGCACCCGACTTCATACCTCGTACTTGCGGTAGGCATGTTTGGCATGCTTCCCTTTCTGTTGTGCGCATCCACATCGCCCCACCACGCCTTGCGCAACGAAGTTGCGCGGAATTTCTACTTCGCACCTTGTACTTAATTCCCTCCCTGTTTCCCTGCGACAAAGCCGTCGCCCACCACAAAGCTCGTATTTTTCTTGGGACGGTTGCGGACAAACGTGACTCCCTGCCCCTCACCCCCCTCCTACCACACCCGTCTCTCCCCGGCTTTGCCACTTCGTACCTCGTACTTGGTGCTTGCCCCGCCGCCTACGGTCGTTCTTCTCCCCCTTTCCCCGCCCTGCCCCTCGTTCTCCTTCCTCATTTGCCGCTCGGGTTCTGTAAGCCGGATTCTGTCCACCCACACGGGCTGTGTGGTCATTTTTCTCGCGGTCCGAAGAAGACCGTGCTCCGCAGGAGCAGAGTGCGACTAATACCCGGGGGAGTTTGAGCGGGCAAGGCATCCCTCCCCCTATTTGTCTTGCATCGCGTGGGGCTTACCATGCCGTCTCCGTTACCGGCGACGCGGTGGGCTCTTACCCCACCATTTCACCCTTACCCATGACGGGCGGTATATTTTCTGCGGTGCTTTCCGTCACCATGTCTTGTCCCATGGTGCCCCTGCTCTCGCAGGGCACGCTGCCTTGAGATGTCCGGACTTTCCTCTACGGGCTTCCACCCACAGCGACCACCCGAACCCGAGCGGCAACTCCCTTGTACCATACTTTCACGTACTTTGCAAGTCCTACCGACAACCGTGGTTCACGCAGATGCGCAAATAAATACCCAAAAATGGAATTTGCTCGCCATGTAGGTCGGTCTGTGGTAGAGTGTGTGACGGGAATACATCCCCTTTCGAGCTATGGCAATTAAATTATTTATACCGGGACCGA
>CAYWNS010000093.1:0-5697 GCA_964459715.1 uncultured Akkermansia sp. | reverse complement strand
AAAGCCTCCGAGCTCTTGTGGAAATCCTCCCTTTTTTCTAATGCGTTTGCCCTGGTCCCCCGTTTCGTTCCACATCGCACCTGTCCCAATAAAATTCTCGAAAAACGCTGCGATGCTAATCCCCACGCTCCGCGTACCAAGGGGGCTTCAACCTCACAGGTGCATGGATTTGTTCCCCACGCGTTGTTCCGGCTTTACGTTCATCGTCCCTCTCCGCGCAACCTTGTTGCGCCTAACTCCTTTACTTCGTGCTTCGTACTTGATCACCCTCGCGTCTTCCTGCCCCAAAGTCACCGCCCACCACGAATTTCATATTTTTCTTGGGACAGATGTGACAGTTCGTACTTCCTACTTGCTTCGCACTTGCAGAAATGCAGAGTATGTGGTAGGATGAGCGCGTCGATGGGGAAAGTAAGCACATTCATCTGCGTCGTGTCGGCACTGGCAGCGGTGACGGCGGGGGCGTGTTTGTGGTTTAGGATAGACCGAAAAGCGACACAGGTGCTGTGCCCGGAATACCCACTCTACAAGGGGTATGATGACTTGCCGGAGAAAATTCGTGGTGTTGAGCTTACGCCATTTACCGTGAAGGGAAAAGATGGGCAAAAGGTGCAGGTATGTCTCGCTCGGGCAACCAAGGAAGTCACTCCGCGCCAACAGTCCCTTCCGGAAAATCTGCGAGCGACAAACGGAGGGGGCTGGTCACAAGCGATCGACTACGTGCTGGTGAGCGCGGATTGGGACCACGGCATCCGCTCGGCGTTACCGTTGGCAGAGCAGTTGACGGCGGCGGGCATCACCTGTGTCCTCTGGGAGCCGCGCGGGTGCGCCTCCGCGCGTCCCTTCTGCACGTACGGTATCGAGGAGAGTAAGGATGTACCTCTCATCATCGACGCCCTAGAAAAAATGAGTGGGCGCAAAAACCTCATGCTCATAGGGGTAGGCAAGAGGTACGGGGCAGACCTCTTACTGCACGCGGCTGAAATCGATCCCCGAGTGCGCGCCGTGGCGGCAGTCGATACCCGCGCGTCCATGAGCACGCGTCTCAAGCGCGATGGACTTTCTATGCTCTCCCGCGAACTGGTGGGCTGGCGTATCAGGTCCCTCACGGGGCTGGAACCCTTTGACATTGCAGCGGTGCAAAGTGTCTCCCACCTGCCCGAGTATGTGCCGGTACTGCTCGCCTACACACACGAAGACGACACAGAGAGCATGCCGGAAGACACCATCGCTCTCTACTCCCAACTTCACCCACAGCAACGTTTCCTCGTGGCTCTCCGCCGCCCGGATGACCCCGCCGACGCGTCCACTCGCGAGATGAAGATCACCCAAAAGGGGGGCACTCATGATGTTCAACAGCGCGCTCAAGCTGCCCTCGCGCAGGATGCGGACGAGATAGTCGTCCAAATTCTCCTTTGGATGCAGCAGCAACTCCCCAACCTAGGAGAATTTAACCCCGGCACCGCACCCACCTCCGGACCCACCGTACGCGCTCAAGACGCGAATTCCCCCCGAACGATGTGTTTGCTCAGCGGCGCAGGCGCGCAAATTTCTCATCTTGTACCCAACTATGAGTGCACCTAGTCCCATCTTGGCAGCGGCTCCGCAGCACAACAACCGTATGCGCCGCGAATTTGAGCTGCGGGAGCAACGCCACATGGTTCCTTTGCTCATTGTAGCGGCCCTGTCGGCAGCCCTCATCCACGTGCTCGCTTTTCGCGCAAGTCCCTTCCTGATCAGCTTGTGGCGGGACAACTCCACCCTGTTCCACGCGGAACGCGCGGAGCAGGATGAAGAGGCGATTCGCGTAGTAATACGCAAGACGCCGCCGGAGCTGCAGCAGATCGAGCCACCCCCGCCCGAGGAACAGACGATGCCCACGGAGGAACCCCCACCGGAACCGCAGGAAATCGATATCCTCGATATCGATGTGCCGGAACTCGTGATGGCACCCGGCGAGACGAATATCCCGCTTCCCGAGCCCAAGCAAGTGGATGATCTCTCTGCCGAGCAGGCTCAGATGATGCCCGAAGCCCCGGCAATGAACGTCCCCTCCCCGGACCTCGACCCGAGCCTCCCTGAACAAATTCCCGAGCCGACCCCATTGAGTACGAATTCCGTCATTGTCAACGCGACTCCCCAGCTCAAGCAATTGGACGACGCGGAGGGAGTCATCGAGAGCGAACTCCGCCGCCAGGCCTCGCAAGGTAACGGTGATTTGCCTTCCGACACCCGCAGCCTCGCCCAGCTCATGGGAGTCTCTCACCTAGGTGCCAACTCCGGTGTGGCTCGCTTGGGAACCGATCTCCTGTTCGCTTTCAACGAGAGTCGTCTGAAAAACTCCGCCCGTGTTTCGCTCCTGCAGCTCGCCGCTCTCATCCACAAAAACCCTTCAACCACTTTCATCATCGAGGGGCATACCGACGGCATCGGCACCCCGGAGTACAACGCCGCTCTCTCGATGCGGCGCGCGCAGGCTGTGGTGCAATGGCTTGCCGGTAACGGCGTTCCTATCGACCGCGTCTTCCTGCGTGCCTGCGGCTCCTCGCACCCCTTGGTGGACACCAATTTGCCCCGCGAGCGTCAAACCCTGAATCGTCGCGTGGAAATCCACATGCGCCGCCCCGGGGAACTCATGCCCCCGGACTGCGTGTCGGCGGAACAATAGCTATGCCGTCTGCCCGTCTTCTCCTGCACTCCATCGAAGAGGGTGACGTACTGCTGCCCGCGCATCCCGCTTTGCTGTCGGACTCCTGCTCCTACCTTGTCTCACTGGATTACGATGGAACGCTCCTCCCGCGCCACTCGAAGGTAGAAGAGATTGATCGGCAAATCTTCACCCTGCTTGAGAGACTGCGCGAGCACCGCGTGCGCTGGGGAATTAACACCGGGCGAAATCTGCGAGATATGGCAACCGCGCTGTGTGCCCTCCCCTTGCAACCGGACTTCCTCTGCACCTGCGAACGTTACGTCCATCTGGTCGGGGCAGACGGGACATGGCACGCCTTGTCCGAGCACAACGCCGCCTGCTATGCGGTAAACCGGCGTCTGCGCGAGAAAGTGCTACTCGCGTGGAGTGAGCTGCTCCGCGAGATACGCGCCGCCCTCCCCGACGCAATTTGGCACATCTCAAACACCGACCCGCTTTCCATCGAGGCGGTCGACGGCGAAACCATGGACCTCCTCATGCCGCTCGTGCTTGCGTTTGCTCAGTCTCTGCCGGGCTCCACCGTACAGCGAGCGGGCAAATATCTGCGGCTGGCAGACGCTCGCTTCAACAAGGGCGTTGCCCTACAAGCTGTCCAACGCGCTTGGCATTTGCCCGAGCACGCTCTCTTTATCATGGGTGATGGACACAATGATTTGGATGCTTTCCGTACCTTTCCGCGTGCCGCCTGCGCCGCCCCCCTTTCTGCCCACACCGATGTCCTCCGCTGGATATCTACCCACTACGGCACAACCTATCCCTCAGTTGCCGACGCTCTCAAAGCGTGCGTCCTGCCACGTTTTTCGGAGCGCAATCGCGAGTCATCCTAAGGATTGTCCTGTGGGACAGGGCGGCGGAAGGTTACGAGCAGGATGCAGAGGAAAGCTAGGACGCAAGCGACACCGTTGCCCACGGCGGCGGAAAGGGCAATGCCGCAGTCGGGCGATTCCAGCAAGTAAGCCGTGCACACCGCCGTCATGAAAGCCGCCGGTAGGGTTGCGATCCAATGAATCTTGCCACGTAGTCGCAAGCAGACGGCGATGCTCCAGAGCGTAAAGCACGACAGCACTTGATTTGCCCAACCGAAATACCGCCAGATGACACTAAAGTCACACTGCGAAATGATAACCACCGCCGCGAAGAGCGGGAGGGCAAGCAGCAGACGCTTCTCGATATCTTGCTGCGGGAGGTGGAGAGCATCCGCCAAGATGAGACGGCAGCTGCGCATAGCGGTGTCGCCGCTGGTGATGGGCAATACCACCACCCCAAAGACGGCGAGTGCCGCCCCGACCGATCCAAGCAGCATGTGACACGCCGCGTTCACCGCCGTCGCGGGGCTCGCCAAACTGAGTTGTCCGAAGGTGAGGGCTTGCCCTCCGGCTGCCAAGGGCACCACATCCCTCCCCACCAACATGTAATCTGTGGGGATTTCCCGCAAACTCAACCCAACGGTCGCCCACACCAGTGCCACCGCACCCTCGGTGATCATCGCCCCGTAAAAGATGGGGCGCAGGTTGCGCGCGTGCTGCAAACAGCGCACCATCATAGGACTCTGTGTCGCGTGGAACCCGGATATTGCCCCGCAAGCTATCGTGACGAAGATCATAGGCCACATCGCCATTCCCTGCGGATGCATATTCTGCGTGAGGTCGAGTGTCGGCAACAGGGGGTATTCGCTCATCGGAAGTGCCACGGCTAAGCCTATGACCATGAAGAGGAAAAACGCGGCGAATATCGGGTAAATTTTGCCGATAATGGCGTTAATGGGCAGGATGGTTGCCAGCAGGTAGTATACGAGAATGATGACGCACCACTGCGTCACGGAAACACCGCTGACCAAGGCGTGCAACATACCCGCCGGTCCCGTGGTAAAGACCACTCCCACCATCAGCAGCAGCCCCACGCACACCACTCGTAACGCGCTCCGTGAGACTTTCCCCAAATAGTGCCCCACCAAGTAGGGCATGTTCGCCCCGCTGTGCTCCGCACTCATCACAGCCGCCAAGAAATCGTGGACAGCCCCGGCAAAAATGCAGCCCACCACGATCCACACCAGTGCTGCCGCCCCGTACAAGCACCCGGCGAGGGCTCCGAAAACCGGTCCCAATCCCGCGATGTTGAGCAACTGCACTAGGAAAACTCGCCACGTCGGCATCCGTACGTAGTCCACTCCATCCGCCCGCTCTTCGCACGGCATCGTCATGTCGCGTCGCGCGCCGTACACCCGCTCCGCCACCCGCCCGTACACCGCGTACCCCGCCACGAGCATGAGCGCGCAGAACACAAATGTGAGTATCCCTGCCATGGTTGCCTATTATTTCACAGTAGCGGGAGTAGTGAGTTGCGCCCCACGTCGCCCGCGCAATGGAGCGTTGCGACGGCAACCGACGCGGCTGTCTGCAAAGCAGCTAAGATCACTGCGAGTTTCCGCGTCTCAGGCTACCGGTTTAGCGAGCACCTTACGCAGACGCGCAAATCGCGGCAACGCCTGCACCGTCTTCATCCCCGTCTCCCCCTGAATGAGCGGCAGCGCGTAATCAATGAACGCCATTTCTACCCCGTTCCCAGCTGCGTTGATCCACTCGCGCGGCACCTTGCGCTCAAAGTTGGCTACACTCTCCAGAGGTAACAGCTTCGTGTTGCACACGTACTGCCCGTACGGTGTACTGCGCTCAAAGGCTACCATCTTGTCCGTGTCACCGTCAATGGCTGCGGTCATCGCCGTCTTGCCTGCCAAATACGCCTCGATGGCATCCGTCGTGGATGCCAAGTGCGTGGCGCAGCGTTGCAGCAGCGAGGGCTCGATAGCCCGTACTTTCGCATCGACTCGCTGGCGCACCACCTCCGCCAATTTGTTCGCCAACCCGCCCAGCTGAGCGTGCCCGAAGCCATCGTTGCCATTAGTTTTTGCCTCTGATATGAATTTGCCATCTTCGTCGTGTATGCCTTCCGACGCCACCACCAAGCACTTGCCCGTGGCTTTGTAGATA
>CAYWNS010000092.1:0-5815 GCA_964459715.1 uncultured Akkermansia sp. | reverse complement strand
CAAAACTCCGGCACATCGTCCACTCCGCTCCCCGGCTTCGCCACTTCGTACTTCATACTTCGTACCTCGTACTTCCACCCAAACCCCGGTAAACGAAGCACCGCCCCCCTGCTCACCACCGTCCCCCGCGCTACAGCTTCGCCACTTCGTACTTCGTACCTCGTACTTCCACCCAAACCCCGGCGAACGAAGCACCGCCCCCCTGCTCACCACCGCCCCCGCGCTACAGCTCTGCCACTTCGTACTTCGTACTTCGTACCTCGTACTTGATCTCCCTCATCCTTTCCACGCGGAAGTGTGACCTGCGCAAAACTCCGGCACATCGTCCACTCCGCTCCCCGGCTTCGCCACTTCGTACTTCATACTTCGTACCTCGTACTTCCACCCAAACCCCGGTAAACGAAGCACCGCCCCCCTGCTCACCACCGTCCCCCGCGCTACAGCTTCGCCACTTCGTACTTCGTACCTCGTACTTCCACCCAAACCCCGGCGAACGAAGCACCGCCCCCCTGCTCACCACCGCCCCCGCGCTACAGCTCTGCCACTTCGTACTTCGTACTTCGTACCTCGTACTTGATCTCCCCCGTGTCTTCCTGCCTCAAAGTTACCGCCCACCACCAAGCCCTTAATTTATTTGGGACAGATGTGGGTTTCTTTCTGTAAAGCAGCTTGCCAAAGCGGGAATAATGTCCTATAATACAGGAGCACCGTATGGAAGCGTTGATAGACAAACTGAGGCGGATGAGCGAGGTACGAGTCCTTGTGGTTGGGGACATGATGCTCGATCGCTTCACGTACGGGACAGTAGAAAGGATTTCGCCGGAGGCACCGGTTCCGGTGTTCCAAATTAAAGAGCAAAGAGAAATGCTGGGCGGAGCCGGCAATGTCGTCGCCAATCTCCGAACGTTGGGGTGCAGTGTGTTGGCTGCGGGATTGGTCGGACGGGATACGGACGGGGACCAAGTAGAGCGGCGGCTTAGGGAAAGTGGGGCGCACTCTCTCCTCTTTCGTCCGGCGGGATACCCAACCATCGTCAAGACGCGGCTGATAGCGTCCGGCAGCCATCTTTCGCGGGTGGATCGCGAGGAACCCCTCCCCATCCTGGAAAAAATTCTGCCGCGTCTCGGTCGCGTCATGCGTCGGTTGGCGCAGCAGGTGGATATCGTGCTGCTTTCAGACTACGGGAAGGGGTTGCTGACCGAACAAACGACCCCGCTGCTCATCAACATTTGCCGGGAGCTGGGGAAAAAAGTGATCGTGGACCCCAAGGGGCGTGACTACGCGAAATACAGGGGTGCCACTCTGGTGAAACCGAATCTGAAGGAATTCGCGCAGGCGGCGGCGGCTTCCCTGCCGCACCCGAGCGCACCGGAGTTTGAAGCCCGCGTCACGGAACTCGCCCTCGGGCTCATCCGCCGTCATGACCTCGGCAACCTCATTGTCACCTTGGGTGAACACGGCATGGTGCTCATCTCGCCACAGAATAACCCGCCCTTCCTACGTATCCCGACGCAGGTAAAGGAAGTGTACGATGTATCCGGCGCGGGCGATACCTCACTGGCTGTGCTGGGTGCCGCGCTGGGATGTGACACATCCATCGATGACGCGATGCGGCTGGCCAATGTGGGTTCCGGGCTGGTCGTTGCCAAGTTGGGAACAGCCACGGTGAGTACGGAAGAAATCGCGCGCGCGCTGCGACAAACCCCACCGGCAACTGCGGCGGTGCTCCCGCCGGAACGCAAGATTCTGACACCGGAGCAAGCGGTTCCCGTCATCCGCGATTTACAACAGGCGGGTAAACGCGTGGGCTTTACAAACGGGGTATTCGATTGCTGCCACCTAGGACACCTGCGCTCTTTTTATGCGACCCGCCAACTTTGCGATGTACTGGTTGTCGCGCTGAACACTGATAGCAGCGTGCGGCGGTTAAAGGGTCCCAAACGCCCCGTACAGGACGAGGCGACTCGCTCACAACTGGTCGCCTCCCTAGAATATGTGGACTACGTCATCCTTTTCGACGATGACACGGCCTTGAACCTCGTACGCCGACTCAGACCGGACGTATTGGCCAAGGAAGGTTACACCCCGGATCATTGGCCGGAAGCACAGTTTGTGCGGACGTACGGCGGGCAGGTAGTTACCCTGCCGCATATCGACGGATACTCTACCTCCGGTCTCGTTCAAAAAATGCAATGAACACCGATGTCATCATAAACGAACTCCGGCAACTGGCTCACGCGGCGGAAGAGCTCTGCTCCCACGCTCGGGTCATTGAGGAAGCGGCGCAAATGTGCCTACGGGCTCTGCGCGGCGGGCGCAAGGTGATGTTCTGCGGAAACGGCGGAAGTGCCGCCCAAGCTCAGCACCTGGCGGCGGAACTTGTGGGTCGCTATAAGCTCAACCGCCCTGCCCTTCCCGCCCTCTCTCTCACGGTGGATACATCCAACATCACCGCCATTGCCAACGACTACGCTTTCGAACAAATATTTGCGCGCCAACTGGAAGGGGTGGGGAGAAAGGGTGACGTGCTCATCGGGCTGTCAACCTCCGGTAACTCCCGCAATGTTCTGCTCGCTTTCGAACGGGCAAGGCTCATGGGCGTCCATACTATCGCCTTTGTGGGTGCCTCCGGCGGGGAAATGGCTCGCGTAGCCGACATCTCCCTTGTCGTGCCCGCCACGAGCGCGGCTCACATCCAAGAGTTGCATATCGCCGCCGGACATCTCCTGTGTGGTTACATTGAATCTACACTCTATGCCTAAGGCCCTCTTTTTGGATCGCGACGGAACGATCAACATCGATCGCGGCTACGTCTGCCGCCGCGATGACTTTACCTTCACCCCCGGCATATTTGACCTCTGCGCCCGCGCCCAAGAACTCGGCTACCTCATCATCGTGATTACCAATCAGTCCGGTATCGCGCGCGGTTTTTTCACCGAAGCCGATTATCGCGCGGTGACCGACTTCATGCTCGGCGCATTCGCCGCGCGTGGCATTCACGTCACCGACGTCTACCACTGCCCCCTGCTGCAAGGTCCCATGCGCAAGCCCGCCCCCGGCATGTTCCTCGCCGCGCGCGATAAGTACGGTCTGGAGATGGCGGACTGTGTATCGGTGGGTGACAAAGAACGGGACATCGAGGCCGCTGCCGCCGCCGGTTGTTCGAAAAACTTTCTCTACCAAGGCAACTTCCAACCCATTATTCAAGCGTTATGATTATTGTGACAGGCGGAGCCGGTTTCATCGGCTCTAACATTTTAGCGACACTTCAACAGCACGGTTACCACGACCTAGCCATTTCCGATTGGTTGGGCTCCGACGCGAAGTGGAAAAATATCGCCAAACGTGAATTGTGCGCCATCATCGAACCTCCCAAACTCCCGGCGTTTTTAGACGACATGGGAGACTCGGTCCGCGCCGTCATCCACATGGGTGCCATTTCCACCACGACAGAGTCTGATGTCGACCTCATCATCCGCTCCAACTTTACCCTTTCCCAGCATCTCTGGAACTTCTGCGCCCGCTGCGATATCCCCTTCATCTACGCGTCATCGGCTGCCACGTACGGGGATGGTTCTCTCGGGTTTAAGGATGACGACTCCCCGGAGTATCTCAACGCCCTGCGCCCTTTGAACCCCTACGGTTGGAGCAAGGCTCTCTTCGACCGCTGGGTCGCGCGTCAGCTCCTCTGTAACCGGCGCGCCCCCTCGCAGCATGTCGGTCTGAAATTCTTCAATGTCTACGGTCCCAACGAATACCACAAGGGCGGTCAAATGAGTGTGGTCGCCCATATTTTCCCGGATGCGCTGGCGAATCGCCATGTAAAACTCTTTAAATCCTACAACCCCAGATACGAAGACGGCTTCCAAATGAGAGACTTTGTGTGGGTGGGCGATATCGCATCCGTGGTTCTCTGGATGCTGGAACACCCGGAAGTGAATGGTCTCTTCAATGTGGGCTCCGGCGCGGCTCGCGCTTTCCATGACCTAGCCTCTGCCACATGGCATGCCCTCGATAAGGAACCCCAAATTTCTTACGTCGAAATGCCGGAATCCTTGCGCGATAAATACCAGTATTTTACTCAGGCAGACATCTCAAAACTCCGCGCCGCTGGTTACGATAAACCCATGACCTCCCTCGAAGTCGGCATCACCACCTACGTGCGTAACTTCCTCAACACGCCGGACCCCTACCGCTGAGCCTCCCCAAGAAAGAATTATACACCTCTCCCTAGAAAAAAAACGCTGCAATGCTAATCCCCATGCGGGTTATAGACGCTCTGCACACTGGGAGGGCATCAACCCCACGGGTGCATTGATTTTTCCTCCACGCCTCTTTTCTGCTTTGCTTTCCTCGTCCTCATTTGCACAACTCCGTTGCGCCTAACTCCTTCACTTCGTACTTCGTACCTCGTACTTGATCTCCCCCGCGTCTTCCTGCCGCAAAGCCATCACCCACCACTAATCCTTTAATTCATTTGGGACAGATGTGGCTTGTCATGACTCCGGGTTCGTTGTATAATCCGGCATGGTTGGAACATGTGATTATGGAAAGCACTGATACTCGACATATACTAGGGGGGGGTATAAACAACATTTCGGAGCATCCTCTAAATACTCGCACTGAGCCTAAAAGGAGCGAACAAAAAAGGGAACGCTACACGGTATTTTTTTCTTCTGATCGAAAAGGGGTTCTCCCATTATCGGTTGCGGTGTGGTCGGTGCTGGAGCATGCGGCGCGGGGAACAGTTTATGATGTCCGTATACTGAGCGATGGAATCACGGAGGAGGAAAGAGAGGGCATTCAAGCTATGGCGAATCGCTGCGGAGAATCTCATAGCGTGCGTTTTTTTGACATCGATAAAGTCCTTCCTCCAGAATTGCAAACTATGGAGCGTTGGCCAAGAGCAGCGTGGGGTCGTATTTTCGCGCCGCAAATGTTTCCGGATGTTCACCGTGCCCTCTATCTGGATATTGACGTCATGTGCTGCGTGGACCTTTCACCTCTCTTTCGAATGAATTTGAAGGGGGCGGCGATTGCTGCTCTCCGGGAACATAAATCGCACCCGGGGTCTCACTTTAACGATCGTCTGAATATTCCTCAAGAGTGTGCCGGTTACTTCAATTCGGGCGTGCTTCTCATTGACCTCGACATGTTCCGCGCGGAAAATATGACCAAGCGAATCCTTGACTTCGCCGCCCGCTTTCGTCTGAACTCTACATGCCCGGACCAGGATGCCATTAACGGTGCTCTCTGTCGATACATCATCCCTCTGCACCCACGCTGGAACTGGAACGACGGCAAAGAACGTCGCATGCCCTTTATCCGAAAAAATCTCCCCTACTGGAAAGGTTATCCGCTGATTGACAGTGTGCAAGCTGCCCTCTATCCGGGAATTATGCATTTTATGGGCGAGCACAAGCCATGGCGTTACAACCACCGCATTGACGGGTATCTTTACGAAGCCTGTATGCGACGCGCCGGTGTACTCCGCCCCGGCGAACGCCTACCGGGCTTCTCTTGGGGACTCTTCCTCGGTAAAATCCTCCGGATACCTCTCTGCGTCCACGCGCGTCACCATATCCGATGGCTGGCAAAAAAATTGGGCGTCAGCAAACCTGTAGACTGCTAGCATACACATCTGTCCCAAATAAATGACAGGCTTAGTGGTGGGCAGTGGCTTTGGGGCAGGGAGACACGGGAGTGATCAAGTACGAGGTACGAAGTACGAAGTACGAAGTGAAGATGTTAGGCGCAACAAGGTTGCGTGGAGAGGGACGATGGACGCAAAGCGGGAACCTCGTGTGGGGAACAA
>CAYWNS010000091.1:0-5976 GCA_964459715.1 uncultured Akkermansia sp. | reverse complement strand
AAGTCGAAATCGCCGAGATGTACATTGCAGCCGGTGCCGACATCAATGCTCAAGTAAACGGGGAAACAGCCCTCGGAGCCGCTGTGGAAAATGGCTACTTCCCTGCCGTTCGATTATTACGCAAATACAACGCAGTGTAAAAAAACTATTCAGAAAATTTTTTGAGACAGAAGTGGAGGCAAGTGTCTCGGGAGGCGCATAGGCTAGGAAGGAACGGCGAGGGCTTCGAATGCCAAGCGACGGCACTGCCGGAGGTCCTGCTTGCCGCTGGGAAGCAGAGGAATCGCGGGGACAGCCACGAGATAACGGGGATTCCACAGGGGCGGTAATCCCCTACGCAGGAGCTCCGAGCGGAGGAAAGTGAGCACTTCGAGCTCTTTGCCGGGGGCGGCATGCTCCGGGATGGCGGAGAGGAGCACGAGACTTTCGCCCTTGACTTCGTCCACCACAGCCGTGACCGCGATTTGAATGTTGTCCTGCGAAGAACATTTGAGGATGTCAGCGAGGACATTTTCGACGAGTTCATGCGGTACCATCTCGCCTCCGATTTTAGAGAAACGGGAGATGCGACCTTCGAGGGTAACGAAGCCATTGAGGTCCATGCGCCCGATGTCGCCGGTTTTGAACCACCCCTTTCGGAAGACAGAGCTATTGAGCTCCGGGTTGTTGATATAGCCACGGAAGATATTCGGACCCTTGAGCCAGAGCATGCCGCGCTCCGTAAAGGGCAAGACCTTCTTATCATCGTCGACATCGGTGACACGGACGGCAATGCCGGGCAGGAGGCACCCGATACTGCGCGGTTTAAGCCCGGGGATACCGAAAGCGGAACCGTGGGGATGAGGGGCATCCGGGAGGTTGACGGAGCAGACGGGGGAAGCCTCTGTGAGACCGTATCCCTCCAAAAGTTGGATACCACAGCGGGTCAAAAATGCCTTTTCCAGCTCGGGTTGCAGTCTCTCGGCTCCCACAATGAAATACCGGACGGAAGCGAAGGTGTAAACATCCGCTCGGCGGAGCATGGTGCGCGCGAAAGTTGGGGTCGCGCAAAGCATGGTCAACTTGCGACCCTCAATGAGCTTGCAGAGAGAGCGGGCATCGGTGGGGTTGGGGTAGGCGCAGATGGGACGCCCCTTGAGCAAGGGCAAAATCAGCGCAATGGTGAGCCCAAAACTGTGGAAAAGGGGCAAACTTCCCAAAACGCGCTCTTGGTCCAGCGACAGGCGGCAACAACTCTGTGCCACATTGGACAAAATCATGCGGTGAGAGAGGACGACACCCTTGGGTTCGCCGGTGGAGCCTGCGGTAAAAAGCAGTACCGCTTCATCGTCCGCGCGGTGGTCTTCCGTCTTAAAGTGCCTGCATATCCACGCGGCGGGGGCAAATCGCGCCATGCACACATGCAGGAGGAGTCCCAATTTGGGCAGGGATTTCAGGACATCCTCCAGAAAAAATATCTGCTCCTTTTCCGGCCACGCGAATTGAGGCAACTTTTCCATGAAGCGACGGGAGCTGATGAAGAGCTTGAGCTGCGCTTGGCGCACCGAGCTCTCAAAGGACGCGCGGGAAGAGACATAGTTGATCATCACGGGCGTGATCCCGGCGAGCATACAGGCAAGCAGGGAGATGGTACCGCCCGAGCCTGGGGGAAGGATAATGCCGATACGCTTCTCCCCGCTTTTACCTAGGTGCCCGGACAACGACATCGCCACGCCCAGCATTTTGTGGTAAGGCAGGGAGGTGCCGCTCGCGCCGTCAAACATCTCGGTCTTACCGTACTTGCGCAGGGAACGAACGAGGTGCGATGTGAGGGACTCGTTGAGGAGCGGTTGCGAGGAAAACACCTCTTCCGCCTTATTCATCCACGCCGCGTAAAGGCGCGTCCCGACGCCGGAGGAGCCGACAGGGATGCGGGGCAGGACATAGAACTCCTCGCCGCAGGTGGCGTCCGGCTCATCGCGGTACAGCGTGTCGAATGACGTACCGTAATAGCCCAAAAAGAGGGGGACGACGGGCAAATTCATGCCATCCACGTACTCTAAGATGAGGGAGGGCACGTCCGTGAGGGCACCGCGAACTTTGGCGAGCAGCCCGGGCAAAAAGACCACGCTCTTACCGGCACTCATGAAACCCCGAATCAGGTCACGCGCTCTCTGAGGGGTGCCGTGGAGAAAATCGTAGTGGTAGGTGGGGATGTTTTTGCCGCTGAGGTAGTGCCGCACATCCTCCCGGAGCGGGAAAGAATCAGCCGTCAGGTAGCAGAGGCGTCCTTGGAGTAAGTAAGAGAGGTTCTTACAAACTTGCACACTCAAGCGATTCGGTACGTAAAAACCGGGCGAGACCACATTTTCTTGCCCGTGCAAGGCCAGATTGGGCATGGTCGGAGGAGAGAGATGTTAGGAATGACAGGGAAGCGGATGGACAGAGTAACCTTTGGGAAAAGCAAGCGGACCCGCAGCTAGGCAAGTCCGCCCCGATAAAACGGTATATCGATGCCCGAAAGTCGGCTCAGAACCTGCAGGTGCAGCTCACACTGCCAACCACGCCGAAGCGTCTGTATGGCACCAACGTGGCATCCCCCAAGGCATTGCGCAGCGAGGACGTCTTGGACGCCTTTTCCGCGCCGGCACCCAGCCAGTTGAAGCTCACTGCGGGCGTAACCACCATGTGTTTCGTGGCAAAGCAGGGAAGGGCAAGCTTAATCCAATAGGCTTGGGCTCCATTGGCGTTGGCATGGTGTCCTTCGTCGAAATAATTCGCCGTGGCACTCATAGCAAAGGTAAGCAAGGCAGCCACTTTCGGGTCCTCAGCAGTCCCGATGACGGGGGCTTTGAAGGTGACGTAGGGCTCAAACCACCATCCCTGCACGCCTTGGAAACTCAGGCGCGTAGCGTTCCCCACTTCCACCCACTTGGTCGGCGTGTACGCCGTGCTCAGGAAAACCTCATTGACACACGACGCGCTCTGCTGGCGGAAATGCTTGGCGAAAGCTCCGAGAAGTCCGCCGTGCACAAACTCATGCCCCAGAGAAATATGCCCTTTGCTGCCACTGTATTTGATGGCTGTCAGCACCGCAAACTCGTTCTCCACATTCTTCGGTCTTATGCCGTACGCCGCCAGCTTGTCGTATGGCGCGGGTCCGTACATCGTATGCCCCGAGCTGACAACTTTGTACGAAATTGTGTTATCAATGCTCCACTGCTGCTGCTTGTGACCGATATCGTAATTCAGCTTCAGAGCTGCTACTTCAGAGCTATCGCCCTCAGCCACTGAGTGCGATATCACGAGACCGCGCCCGACGTAGTTGCTGTCATACCCGGTTGTGAGCGAACCGGACAGTCTCTTGGCGGAGATGCCGGGAAGTTTTGCGAATTCAGCCGGAGACAGCTTCTCCGCAGCCATGACCGACGGCACCAAAAGTGCCAGCGTTGTAAGTAATGCGAATCTTAATTTCATAAGGATATATCCATCGTCTATGACCGGCAGCAGATGATGATTCGCTCATGAGCAGAGCCATTCGCCGCACAGGTCTCCGTGCGGATTATAGCGGTTCCCCCCTGCCGTGTCAACTAAAAATTGGGACACGAACACGAAGTACGAGGTACGAAGTGGCAAAGCTATAGCACGGAGGCGGTGAGAAACTGCGGGGCGGTGCTTCGTTTCTCGGGGTTTTGGCGGGTGCGGTAGGCGGCAGTGATGTGCAGGGAGAACGTGTGTGATGGAAGTGTTGAGGCACTACGGCTGTAGCCGGACGTGTCATGTGTGATGGATGGTGGTGCCACGCGAGCATCTCGTCATGGCTCCGCATACTATGAGTGCACCAACCTCGAAGGTGCGTTGATTTGTCATCTCCGCACCGTTCTCGCTCTGCGTTCATTTCCTCCGCGCAACTCCGTTGCGCCCAACTTATTCACTTCGCACCTCGTACCCGATCACCCCCGCGTGTTCCTGCCGCAGGGTTACCACCCACTTCTCAGCGCATATCTTTCTCGGAACAGATGTGACTTGGCTTACTTGAGGAGTCTCTCGAGTAGTTTGCCGGTCGTATCGGTCAGGGTGGATGGGTCTTCCAACATACCCGCGAGCAGGAGGGAGCTATCTACCACGTGTTCTGCCAGCAACTTGGCGGTCTCCGGGTCTTCCGCCTGCATCTCCGCGAGCTTTTGGATGATGGGTGCCGCGGGGTTAATCATCACCTCGGGGTGGGTTTCCGGCACTTGCTGCCCCATGGCTTTCAGATAGGCGCGCACCTCCGGCGACGCGTCATTTTCTCCCTGCAGGGCGATAGCCGGGACCGCCGTCACTCGGTCGCCGACACTTACCCGAGTGAGTCGCCCCTTGAACGTTTCAGTCATCCATTCGGTAAGCGTTTTTGCCTGCTCATCGCTCAATTTCAACGCGTCCGGTCGATCTCCCAACGGAGGAAGCTCCAAGTTGGCACGGCTGATGTCCTTGAGCTCCTTATCCTCCACACGAATGAGACTGTCGATGACAAATTGGTCTCCGCCATCGGTGCAGAAAACGACTTCGAACCCTCTCTGTTCGAGGGCATCCAGGTAGGGGGAATGCTCGAGCTGCGTGCGCGATGCCCCGAACAGCACATAAATGGCTTTCTGGTTCTCTTTCATCCGGGTAACGTAATCCGCGAACGAGGTCAGCTTCCCGGGCTCGGTAAAGGTGGACTCAAAACGCAGGAGTTTGCCGAGGGCGTCCTTGTGCTCCCACCCGGTCACCACCCCTTCCTTGAGGTATCTCCCGAATTGCCGCCAAAAGGTCTCGTATTTTTCGGCGTCACTCTTGGCTAATTCTTCGAGATGCTTGATAAATCGCTTGGTAATAATCCCCGAAATCTTGCGCAACAGGGTATGATCCTGCAGCATTTCGCGCGAGATATTTAACGGCAGGTCATCGCTGTCCACCGCCCCCGCCAAAAATCTCAGCCACTCGGGGAGCAATTTCTCCGGTTTACTGTCGATGAGCACCTTGTGGCAGTAAAGCGAGACTTGAGGCTCGCAGTGCCCGAATCCCATGCTCTCCGGATTCTCCGCCGGTACAAAGAGCACCGAATTGAGCACGATGGGCGCGTCCGCGTTGAAGTGCAGGTAGGTCAACGGGTCTGTCTCCGTGTGCGCGATGAAGTGGTAGAAAGCGTTGTACTCCTCCGGCGTGACCTCTTTCCTGTTCTTCAGCCACACCGCTTGCACCGTGTTGAGGTGTTCTCCGTTAAAATCGATGGGGAAGCTGATGAAGTTGCTGTATTTTTCCACGATATAACGCACGCGCTCCTTCTTCGCAAAGTCTGCCGCGTCCTCCTTCAGGTGTATCACGATAGACGTACCGCGCGGGGTATCCGCCGGTGCCTCCTCGAGCTCATAACCGTCCTGCCCATCGCTGATCCAGCGCACCGGAGCGGCGTCCGGCTGCCACGAGCGCGAGGTCACTTCCACCTTCTCCGCCGCCATGAACACACTGTAGAACCCAACCCCGAATTGCCCGATGAGGTCCTGCGTCCCCCCCTGCCCTTCTTTCGCCAACTCCAGAAACTTCTTTGTCCCGGAATGCGCTATCGTCCCCAAGTACTCGACGATTTCGTCGCGTGTCATCCCTATGCCCGCGTCGGCTATCGTCAGCGTGCGCTTCTCCTCATCCGTCGTGATGCTTAGGCGCAATTCGCGCTCCGGCTGGTGTACCGCTGTCTCCGTGAGCTGCTTGAACCGCAGCTTTTCACACGCGTCGGACGCGTTACTTACCAGCTCTCGCACAAAGACCTCGCGGTCGCTGTAAAACGCGTGGATGACGATGTCCAATAATTGACGTACTTCCGTTTGAAATGGTTGCTTTTCCATAGTCGTGCTTTTACGCGCCCCATTCTATGCCACATCCCGAAAACGTCAAGAACGAAGTGCAACAATGCGAAGTACTGTTCATCGTAGAATAAAATGCACCAAGGGGGAATGCACCGCCAAAAAGGGTGCA
>CAYWNS010000090.1:0-5985 GCA_964459715.1 uncultured Akkermansia sp. | reverse complement strand
CCTCCGGCATCGCTTCTGCCACCCGCTTCTCCGTCACCCGTCGCAGGACGTACAGGCGTCTCTCCGTCGCGCCGCCATCCTCTCCCGCCGGTGCCTCATAAAACACCTGCTCGATGAAGGGGGCACTCTCCCGCGCCGTCCGCCCGATAGCCCCTTCATCCACCGGTACTTCCCTCCGACAGAGGATACGCACGCCCTCGGCTGCCGCCGCCTCGTCCATTTCCCGTCTACAACGCTCCCGCTCTGCCTCCTCCTTCGGCAAAAAGACCATCCCGACGGCATACTCCCCGGCTTCCGGTAGCTTGTCCCCCACCTGCTCGCGGAAAAATTCGTGCGGTATCTGGAGCAGCATGCCCGCCCCGTCCCCCGTCTCCGGGTCACTCCCTGCCGCTCCACGATGCAACAGGTGCTCCAATATCGCTACCCCTTTCTCTACTATCCCATGACTCGCCTCCCGCCGCGTGTCTACCACCATCCCCACCCCACACGCGTCATGCTCCTGCAGCGGACTGTACAGTCCCTGCTCCTGCGGTATATACGTGTTTGTTTTCACGATGCTGTCCTTCGGTTATCTGCCCTACAGCGCACCTATCCTACCACATCTCCCCCCACGCCGCAAGCACCGAACCCCCATGGGCCATCTGTTCCGGATAGATTAAACACTCAGAGTGGAGCGGTAAAGATCAAGTACGAGGTACGAAGTACGAAGTACGAAGTGGCAGAGCCGGGGAAGGACGGTGTGGTGGAGGGAGCGGGAGCGGTGTGTGGGGTGGAGCTGTGTGGGCAGGTGCGGCAGATTTGTGTACGCTAGCTCGCCTTAACCACGCGGTCGCGGGACTAACAGGCTGCCGAATTTTTGGTAAATGTCGTTGAGAAACGAGCGGAGTCCCTCCCTTGTGGAAGAAGCATCATGAAAACGAGGGGAGAATAGCGTATCCAGCCGCTTATCAATCCGGTGCCCCTCGTTCTGCTCTCTGTGGCGCATTGCGTCAATTTTCAATTTGAGCACGTTCCAACCAAATTTTACCAAAAGCCTCTCCATAATCACCTCCATGCAATAAAACCGCCCGTTTAATCGGGACGCCAACTCTGCCTGAGCACAGAGTGCTGTCAGTGATCTTTTATCGTTCGTTGCCGCAAACATCGCGTCATGATGAACCATGAAAGTGAAGATTTGTGCCTCGCCGACGTCTATTTCAGTAACACTCGAAAATTTATCCAGCAGGGATGAATCCGTTTGCACGGGCACACGCTGGTATTTTTCGGTTTTTTGCAAAGCGTCCCTTAGGATGACCCGTGCATGGCTGCGGCACATCCCGCAATGCTCTGTTCTCAGCATGTGGCGCAGCGTTGGTAGTATATATACGTCTGAAGTTGCATACTTCTCGCTATCAAGCCATAAGTCCAACAAGTCGGCAGCGCACAATATGACGAAAATATCATTATCTATCACAAGACGCGGATGCATTACGCAAGAAGAGAGTCCAAGAAATCAATTTGCCATGGAGAAAGAACCTCTTCAAACGCATCACCCATTTTTGCGCGCAACAATTCGCATACGCATTGGCGGGTGTCGCGCACATTGTGCATACGACTCAATCTTCTGTCAAGGATGGCGTACTCTTTTGAAGGACGTTTCGTTTTGTTGTGATAGTTGAGCAATACATCGGGCGGGCTGACACGGAAGTTCACCGCGATCCGCTTCAGTTCCGCCGTTGGAATATCCGGTTGCACGGTCGGTAAATTAGCAAAGCCGCACAGCAGGGAATGAGCAAAATTGGTCGCATCATCCTCTTGTTCTTTCGACATCTCTTCTTGAGTCGCATCCAAATGCCCGAGCATGATGTGCCCCAATTCATGCGCGAGGTAAATGACGTCCACGCCGTATTTCTCTCGGATGCCAAAATGATAACCGGTATCCCCTTTTCGGTCATGATGGACAAACCATCAAAAGCTTGCCCTTTTCCCCCTTTGCGATAAACGACAGGAATTCCGCACTGCCAACAAAAATTTAGCAAAGCACTGAACGAAATCCACGGCTCGCCCACCAAAATGCTCTCACGGCACTCTCTCACACCTTTGTGTGAAAAGTTGACAAATTCACCGCTCCGAGAATACGCCTCTGCTACCACATCCGACAACCTGATCCCGATAAACCGCGATGTCACCAATTTTGCAGCTTCCTTATTTTTGCTCTTTTTGAACGCGCTTCCCTGCTGCCTAACATCGAGCCGCAAAGGAATTTCGTCTGAGACTAGCTCCGTGTATGTGACCCCCAGGCGTTTAGCAATTTCGAGGAAAGCCGCTTGGCGAGCCCCGGCATCTCCGAACGCAGTAGAATCACACCACGCCGGGATAAAAAATTTATTGATGGCACTGCGCTCCAGCCCGGCATCCAGCATTTTCTTCATTATCGAATTGATGTCGGGAACCGTATGCGTGTCTTCTGCTGTCTGTATCCTGTCTGCAGATTTATTATACATCTTGTACCCTTTCGGACAAGCATAAATTCTGTCCCGGATAAATTAAACACTCAGAGTAGAGCGATAACTTTGTCACGTGGCAACATGGGGGCAATCAAGTACGAGGTACGAAGTACGAAGTACGAAGTGGCAGAGCCGGGGAAGGACGGCGGGGTGGAGGAGTGGGAAGCGGCAGGGAGTGACGGTGTGGTGGAGGGAGCGAGAGCGGTGTGTGGGCAGGTGCGGCAGATTTGTGTACGCTAGGTCGCCTTAACCACGCGGTCGAGGGACCAGCAAGCTGCCGAATTTTTGGTAAATGTCGTTGAGAAACGAGCGGGGTCCCTCCCTTGCGGAAGAAGCATCATGAAAGTACGAAGTGGCAGAGCCGGGGAAAGACGGCGGGGTGAGGAGTGAGCGCAACGGCGGGGAGTGACGGTGTGGTGGAGGGAGCGGGAGCGGTGTGTGGGGTGGAGCTGTGTGGGCAGGTGCGGCAGATTTGTGTACACTAGCTCGCCTTAACCGTGCGGTCGCGGGACCAGCAAGCTGCCGAATTTTTGGTAGATGTCGTTGAGAAACGAGCGGAGCCCCTCCCTTGTGGAAGAAGCATCATGAAAGTACGAAGTACGAAGTGAAGGAGTTAGGCGCAACGAGGTTGCGCGGAGAGGAGCATGAACGCAAGGCGGGAACCTCGCGTGAGGAACAAATCCATGCCCCCGTGAGGTTGGTACACACGTGGTAGGCGGATACATGAAGAGATACTCGCGTGGCACCACTGTTCATCACAAATGACACGTTCGGTTACAGCCGTGGTGATTCAACACTTCTCATCACACACGTTTTTCCTGCACGCATCCATTGCCTACCACGCCCGCCACTCTCCGGCTCTGCCACATCGTACTTCGTACTTCGTACCTCGTACTTCTTGTTGGGCGTCCGCAACCCGCATAGGGATTAGTGTTGCAGCGTTTCTCGAGAATTTCATTGGGACGGGTGGTGCATCTCCGTGGTTTTTGATGTGACAAACAGGCGAGGAGG
Organism: uncultured Akkermansia sp.; assembly: GCA_964459715.1. GTDB lineage: Bacteria > Verrucomicrobiota > Verrucomicrobiia > Verrucomicrobiales > Akkermansiaceae > Akkermansia. Next base: position 2,488 of record CAYWNS010000090.1, on the reverse strand, counting down.
TGGTACACTCCTGTTGACATGACGGAGCGGGAGCGTTTTAAGCGAGAGCTGAAAAAGTTTGCAGAGCGGCTGGGACAACAGATCGCCCGGGATGATGAATGGACGATCAAGGGGTTCATCGATCTATTTAAGAACATCTACTCGCTGTCATCGGATACGAAGCTTATATCCAAAATTATAGAACTGCATATAATTCCGCAATTTGCGACATTTGCCGAATCTATAGGGTACAAGATCGAACTGGCGGCTCACCAAAATTGGTATCCCGACCCTTGATCCGTCTTTGTACAATAAACCGAGCAAGGAAGGGGGTAGGGATGAAGGTTAAAATTCCGCCGATAAAGATACAGGGGATTAAGATCAAGCTGGTACCGTTCATCAAGGAACACCTACCTGCGGACATCCCCGGGAGGTGGATAGAACCATTTATGGGCTCCGGGGTGGTCGGGTTTAATCTCGCGGGGAGGGATGCCATTTTTTCCGATGTGAATCCCTACATCATCGATTTCTACAGGGGGATACAAACCGGTGCCATTTCCGCCCCCGTGGTGAGAGCATATCTGCTCAAGCAAGCCCCGCTGCTGCGGGAAGGCGGTATCGACTTTTACTACGAGGTACGAGCCCGGTTCAATGCGGAGCATAATCCGCTCGACTTCTTATTTCTGAATCGCTCTTGCTTCAACGGTCTCATGCGATTCAATAGAAACGGTTTATACAATGTGCCCTATGGACACAAACCGGAGCGTTTCGCACAGGCGTACATCACAAAGGTGGTCAACCAAACCCTCTTCGTCGAAAGCAAAATCAAGGCATCCCATTGGACGTTTCTCTGTCAATCCTTTGAGGATACAATTGCCATGGCAAACTTCGGCGACTTCATTTACTGCGATCCGCCCTACATCGGACGCCATGTCGATTACTTCGACAGCTGGGACGAGGAAAAGGAACAGACGCTTAGTCGCGTCCTCCGGGACGCCCCATGCCCATTCATGGTGTCGACTTGGCACCATAACCAGTACAGAGCAAATGAGTTTATTGCCTCTCTATGGACAGATTCTAACCTCATCACGAGAGAACATTTCTACCATGTCGGCGCAAGGGAGATGAATAGAGTCCCTATGGTAGAGGCACTCATGACAAATTACGCATTTCAGAGGCATAGCCGCCTCATGCACCCCACCGAGCATCAGTTGGAGCTCCGCTTGCCGTGACAGGGGTACGAAGCACGATGTGAAGGAGTTAGGCGCAACGAGGTTGCGCGGAGAGGAACGATGAACGCAAGGCGGGAACCTCGCGTGAGGAACAAATCCATGCCCCCGTGAGGTTGGTACACACGTGGTAGGCGGATACATGAAGAGATACTCGCGTGGCACCACTGTTCATCACAAATGACACGTTCGGTTACAGCCGTGGTGATTCAACACTTCTCATCACACACGTTTTTCCTGCACGCATCCATTGCCTACCACGCCCGCCACTCTCCGGCTCTGCCACATCGTACTTCGTACTTCGTACCTCGTACTTCTTGTTGGGCGTCCGCAACCCGCATAGGGATTAGTGTTGCAGCGTTTCTCGAGAATTTCATTGGGACAGGTATGGCGGGCGTTTTTTTTGACTCAGTAAATTAATTTTTTTCTGGTCTTCAAGTTGGTTTAAGGGCTAAGATAGTGGGGAATTGAACGTACAGCAATGAAAGCGCGAGCGACATTAACAGTTGTGGCAGCCGTCCTGTTCGGCGGACTGTCGGTGGCGAGGGGTGAGGCACAGACTCCTGCGGAAAAGGCGGAGGTACCGAAAGTCTATTTTACTCGGGACTTGAGTCCGGAGGGGTTGCTGAAGGTGTATCACAAGGTAAACGGGGAGATCACGGGGAAGGTAGCCATCAAGTGGCATTCCGGAGAACCGAAAGGCCCCAACATCCTGCCCATACCCATGGTGAAAGCCATACAGGCGGATATTCCAAACAGCACGCTTGTGGAAACGAATACGCTCTACCCGGGAGAACGGCGTACGACCGAGCAGCATCGCAAGACTCTCCAAGTCAACGGTTGGACATTTTGCCCGGTGGACATCATGGACGAGACCGGGACGACGATGCTGCCGGTGCAAGGAGGGAAACACTTCAAGGAGATGAGCATGGGGAAGAATATACTCAACTACGATTCCATGGTGGTGTTGACGCATTTCAAGGGGCATTCCTACGGCGGATTCGGCGGATCAATCAAGAATATCGCGATAGGCTGCGCGGATGGGAATGTGGGGAAGGATTGGGTGCACGGTCTGCACGGCCAGAAGGTGGAGGGAGAGCCCTATCCGGCTAAAAAAGCACACCTCATGGAACACATGGTGGAGTCAGCCAAGGCAACGGTTGACCATTTCGGCAAGCATATCACCTACGTGAATGTGATGCGCAATATGTCTGTAGATTGTGACTGCGCGGGGACCGACGCGGAGCGACCCACTGCCCGCGATGTGGGAATACTGGCAT
>CAYWNS010000089.1:0-6142 GCA_964459715.1 uncultured Akkermansia sp. | reverse complement strand
GTATGGCGGGGAGGGAGGGAGTGGTAGGAAGTACGAAGTGGCGAAGCTGTAGCGCAGAGGTGGAGGGGGAGCAGTGGGGCGGTGCTTTGTTCTCCGGGGTTTTTGCGGGTGGAATAGGGAGGAGTGAGGGGCGGGAAGTGGCGTGAGAAGTGGGGAGTGGTGGATACGGCGGGTGGGACGGATGAGAGATACGAGACAAATAACAAGTACGAGGTACGAAGTTATCACTCTACTCCAAGCGTTTAATTTTTTCGAACAGACGTGAATGAGGGCACACCTGTCCCAATAAAATTCTTGGGAAACGCCGCCATGCTAATCCCCATGCGGGTTACAGACGCTCTGCGTACCAAGGGGGCTTCAACTTCACAGGTGCATAGATTTGGTCTCCACGTATCGTTCCCGCTTTGCGTTCATCGTTCTCCTTCGCGCAACCTCGTTGTGCCTAACTCCTTCACTTCGTACTTCGTACTTCGTACCTCGTACTTGATCACCCCGTGTCTTCCCGCCTCAAAACCATCGCCCACCACTAAGCTTTTAAATTCATTTGGGACAGGTTCCGAAAGAGGGTTGAATGCCGTATATAAGGCTTGGCAATCGATCGATCGTGTGATAAAATGCGGCACGAGTCTTGGAGCAGGGAAGAACCATGAGCAACGCAGGAGCAACGAATGGAGAGGGGGATACCGAAGGAAAGAGCATCGACTCCCCCGCAGGTCGGGGCGAGGGGCGATTCACTTGGGTTGGATTTTATACGGCATTTGCGACGAAACTGTTGGCGTATAAGGACGATCGACAGGCACTTATACGGAAGATCCGTGCTGCGTACGCCCGTCTCAGCAGCGTGGATTTTCCACCATTAGACAAAGGCGGCGTATTGCGAGATATCGATCCCTTCACGACGTTCGGACTTTTCAACAAAGGGATGACAGTAGCAAACCGGCGTGCGATTGTAGGTGAATTCGTCGAGGAATTTGGGATGAACGTCGACGTACCGGGGGACTTTTCGGGGGTTCCGAGGATTAACAATCAGAGGGCTACATTTTACGCTTTCGAGTCGAGACCTGAGCATGACATCGACAACTTGTGGGAAGCCTTTGATGCGGCGTTGGCACTCGCGGCGACCGACAATGGAGAGAATCGCGCGAGATTTTGTGCTGCCTACAAACAGGCGATGAGTCAGCTCTTCGTGAGTTGGAATCTGACGATGGCACTCTACTGGATTCGTCCGCATTTCTACCTCAGTCTCGATGCCAATAACCGGTACTACATGGCAGACACCGCGCATGTTCCGGAAGCACTTGCCGCCGAGGTGGCAGCGTTAAAATCTTCCGCTCCGCCGAGTGCCGAGAAATACCTCGCATTGCGGGATCAGTGCGTTGCTGCCATGAACGCCGGTGTCTGTGAATTTTCGTCGTTTCTCGAGCTGACTGACGCCGCGTGGAAGCTTGCGCAGCCCAGACGGGGAGCATCCGGGAAAAGTGATGCCGCGCGACACTGGTTATACACGCCGGGCAAGGGTGCGGCGATGTGGGATGATTTCTACGCGCGCGGTGTGATGTCCTTGGCGTGGGGAGAGTTGGGAGATTTGCGGGGATATGCCGACAAGGATGAAATGGGAAAAAAACTCCGTGAGAACCACCATGGGGATGCTTCATACGATGCCACCGCACGAATGGCGTGGCAATTTGTTCACGACTTGAAACCGGGGGATATCGTCTATGCCAAGCGAGGGAGCACGGAGATTCTGGGCAGGGGCATCGTGGAATCGGAATACGAGTTTGACACTCAGCAGGGCGGCGAATATCCGCATGTTCGCCGGGTACGGTGGACAGATAAGGGCAGTTGGCGGATGGAGGAATTATTGTTGCCCACGACAATGCTCGTGGACCTCACCGCTTACCCGAATTATGTCCACGAAATAAAGACCCTCTTCGAAAGGGAGGACGTGGGTGCCACGTCGCAGAGCTCTCGCGCTCTCTACACAATGCGGGATTTTCTGCGCGAGGTATTCATCAGCGAGGGGCGGTATCGTGTGTTGGAAGGACTCGTGCGCCGCAAAAAGAACGTCATACTGCAGGGACCGCCGGGCGTTGGGAAAACGTTTACGGCAAAGCGATTGGCGTACGCCATGATGGGGGAAAGGGACGAAGACCGAGTGGCGCAGGTGCAGTTCCACCAGAGTTATTCCTATGAGGACTTCGTCATGGGGTTCCGACCGACGGCAACCGGGTTTGAGCTCAGGGAAGGACCGTTTTACACCTTTTGCAAGCGGGCTGCGGGTGACAGCGGGAGGGATTACTTCTTTATCATCGATGAGATCAATCGTGGGAACCTGAGCAAGGTACTCGGCGAGCTCTTCGTGCTCTTGGAAAGCGATAAACGCGGCAGCCGCAATCAACTCCGGCTGCTCTACTCGGAGGAGCTGTTCTTTGTCCCCGAGAATGTTTTTATCATCGGCATGATGAACACGGCAGACCGCAGTTTGGCTATGATCGACTACGCCCTGCGCCGTCGCTTCGCCTTTTTCGAACTTACCCCTGCCTTTTCGTCAGAGGGTTTCCGGAGGTACCAAGCGGGGTTGCGCAGCGAAAAGTTCGACCGCTTGGTGCAACGCATTGAGGAGTTGAACATCGAAATCGCGAAGGATGATTCTCTCGGCGCGGGATTTTGTATCGGGCACAGTTTTCTCTGTGACTTGCACGACAGTGCCACGTGCGACGCGGAATTGCCCGCGATCGTGGAATACGAGCTGATCCCCCTGCTGCAGGAATATTGGTTTGATGAGCCGAGCAAGGTGGAGACTTGGTCTAACCGTCTCAAGGGCACCCTCCTGTGATCAAGATACAGAATATCTACCACATGCTCGCCTACGCTTTCCGGGTGTTGCGGGAGCGAGGGTATAAAGAAGTCGCCACGGAAAAATTTGCAAACGCGGCGGACCTCTGTGCCGCCATCCTCGTGCGCGGTGTAAGTATGCAGCTCAAGCGCGGACTTGCCCGCACTTATCTCCCTCACTCAGAGCCCCTCTCCGCCCCGCGTGGGAAAATAGACATCGCCTCCTCCCTGAAAACGCGAGAAAGCCTGCGGCATCAGCTGATCTGTTCCTTCGATGACTTTTCCGAGAATTCGCCCATGAATCAAATCATCAAGGCAACATTCTGCGTCCTGCTGCGGGCGGATATTCGGGAGGCGAGCAGGGAAGCTTTGCGGCGATTGCTCTTCTACTTCAGTGAGGTAGATGCGGCAGACCTTCGATCCGTACGCTGGAACCTCCGCTTTAACAGGAATAATCAGAGCTACCGGATGCTCATCGCCATTTGTTACTTGGTCGCAAAGGGATTGCTTCAAACTCAGGCGGACGGTACCATGAAGCTGATGGATTTCTTTGACGAGCAGAGCATGCACCGCCTTTACGAAAAGTTTCTCTTGGAATTCTTCAGGAGGGAATACCCGGAGCTCACGGTGAGGGCAGCGCGGATTCCTTGGGCATCAGATGATGGCAGCACCGCGCTCCTACCCGTCATGCAGAGTGACATCATGCTCTCGCAGGGGAGCACGGTTCTGATTATCGACGCAAAATACTACGAACACGCTCTGCAAACTCAATACGACGTTTCTTCCCTCCGTTCTGCCCACCTGTACCAGATTTTCACCTACGTCAAAAACAAAGACGCTGAGTACGGGGAGAAGCCACACACGGTCGCGGGCATGCTGCTCTACGCGAAGACCGATGAGACGGTTCAGCCGAGCCACACTTACCGGCTGAGCGGAAATAAAATCAGCGTCAATCACCTCGAACTGAATCAAGACTTTGACAAAATAACCCGGCACCTAGACGCCATAGTGCGGGAACACTTCGGCAACGGGAATGTCCTCATACCTGTTCCAAATAAATTAAATGCTTAGAGCAGAGCAATAATTTTGTCGCGGGGAAACACGGGGATGATCAAGTACGAGGTACGAAGTACGAAGTGAAGGAGTTAGGCGCAGCGGAGTTGCGCGGGCAAGGCAGGGGGAGGCAAAGCCAAAACGACGTGTGGGAACTAAATCAAGGCACCCGTGAGGTTGAAGTTCCCCCTAGCACGCAGAGCGGGTGTAACCCACACAGGAATTAGTTTTACAGCGATTTTCGGAAATTATCTTGGAACAGGTGTGGAATGCTCTAGTTTTCACGGTCTAGTTTTTCAGAGTGCAGAGGGGAGCGACGATGACGCCGTCTTCCGGGCGACGGTAGGCGTATTTCCCTACACCGACGAGTACCATCATGAAGGACGGTGCGGGGGAGTGATTCGTATCAACCATTTTGGCGAACTTCAGCAGGGAGGCGGCGGCTTCGTCGGCTTGATGTACACCGAGTTTGATTTCTATGATGCCATAATGCCCGTTGCGTAAACGCACGAGGGCATCCACTTCCGTTCCGTTTCGATCGAGGAAATGGTGGACATCGCCACCGAGAGCCCCGGTGTACACCCGAAGGTCACGCAGTGCTAGATTTTCGAAAAGCAGACCCATGGATGAGAGATCATTGACGAGATCGCCGGGACCGACACCGAGAGCAGCTACCGCGATAGACGGGTCTGTGAAGTAATGAGTGCGCGTGGTACGCACCGCCGAGCGAGTTCTGAGACGGGGAGACCAATTTTCTGCGTCCTCGATCACAAAAATCTTCTCCAGAGCGTCGATGTAAGATGAAATCGTGTCAGCGGCGAGGGGAGTTGCCCGATTCGCCTGCATATCCGCCACAAACGAGGGTAATTTGGCTTGCGTACCGGTCAGGCGAGCATAAGAACGAAGGAGAGCGGCGGCACGCACATTATTGCGACGCACCCCATCGACCCGCGAGATATCCGCGTGCACGATAGCATCGTAGTAATTTTGTGCCGGTTGCAGAGCCAAGCGTTCCGGCATATCAATGGCACCGGGCCATCCGCCACGCGCTATCACGAAAGCCAGCTCATCTAAATCCATGGCGCGTTGCCCCTGCACATCTAAATCCCCGGCAAAGAGTTGCGCCAGCGATACCTCGCCCGATGATTCACCCGACTCAAAGAGCGACATCGGACGCATTTTCAGGCGAGCTATGCGACCCGCCCCGGAGTGGTGTACCTGTGACATATCTGCAGGTGTAGCCGAGCCCGTCAGTATAAACTGTCCGAGCGCGTCCCGCTGGTCTACCTCATATCGCACGGCATCCCATAGAGACGGGAGCAACTGCCATTCGTCCAATAACAACGGCGGTTTCCCCTCGAGGAGCTTCAGGGGAGCAAGTCGCACCATGTTTTGGTATTCCGCCTGCTTAGACGGGTCATCGATGTGCACGACATCCCCCGCTGCATGTTCAGCCGAGGTTGTCTTCCCGCACCACTTGGCTCCTTCGATGAGTACGGCACCGGTGCATTCCAACTTCTCCCGCAGCTCAGCATCTGTCACTCGTGGTCTGTATTTCCCCTTTTTCATCTTAAATGTCGGACTTTTTCTAGAAGCATCTATACCATGTAAATGTGGACTTTGCAAGTAGAATTCGGCAGTTTGACACGATTTTATTCGGCAGTTTGACGTAACTTTGTTCCTAAGTTTGACGTGATTTTGTTCGGCAGTTTGACGTAAGTTCGTTCCTGAGTTTGACGCGATTTCATTCGGCAGTTTGACGTAATTCCGTTCCTAAGTTTGACGTGATTTCATTCGGCAGTTTGACGTCATTCCGTTCCTGAGTTTGACGTGATTTCATTCGGCAGTTTGACGTAATTCCGTTCCTGAGTTTGACGTGATTTCATTCGGCAGTTTGACGTGGCGGGATTGAACCAAGGAAATAAGACGCATTGTGGCGGGCGATGACATTGCGGCGGGAGGGCGCAGTGAAAAGGGAAGCACGATGTATGAAGCACGGAGTGAATAAATTAGGCGCAACGAGGTTGTGCAGGAAAGTGGGGGACAAATCAGAGCATTCGTGAGGCAGAGGTTCTCATGATGTGCGGAGCGTAAGAAAACCACGCAGGAATTGGCACTGCTGCGATTTCTAAGATGGGCGCGTCCGCTCCTTGTCTGCCCACTTTTTTTGTTGGTACGCTATCACGTTAGGGCATAATATTCAATCTGTCGTGCCATGTGCAAGGAGAGCGGAGTGATACGTATTCGGAATACG
>CAYWNS010000088.1:0-6301 GCA_964459715.1 uncultured Akkermansia sp. | reverse complement strand
GCGGGTGTGGTGAGCAGTCGGGTCGCGCAGGGAAAACGTGCGTGATGAGAGTGTTGTGGCAAGGTCAACCTTACGGGTGCATGGATTTGATCCCCACGCCCGTTTCGCCTTTGCCTCTTTCCAACTCCCCTGCGCAACCGTGTTGCGCCTAACTCCTTTATTTCGTACTTCGTACTTAATCCCCTCCCCGCGAAGGAGAACGACGCGGGCTCTCGGGGGGTCAACGTTTACGGAAGAAGCCGCCGAAGCCACCGGCGGAGTTGAGTCCCGGGTTGCGGCGCGCGGGTTTTGCGTGCATGAGCTGCTCCAGACCGGGGAAGTCGCCGTTCATCATGGAATTCAGGTCGGGCATCGTGCCGTCGGTGGGCATGGGGGGCATATCCTTCATGCCCTGCTCCATGGCTTTCATCAAGCCCTTACCTTTTCCGCCCATCATCTCCTTCATCTGACGAAAGTTTTTGATAAGGCGGTTCACTTCGATTTCGGAGACCCCCGCTCCCTTGGCGATACGCCGCCGCCGAGAGGGAATGAGCAGCTTGTCGTTGGCACGCTCCGCCTTGGTCATGGAAAGGACGATAGCTTCCGTACGCTTCAACCGCTTCGGGTCAAGTGCTTCCTGCGGTAATTGTTTGCGGATTTTGTTGAACCCCGGCAGCAGCCCGAGCAACCCTTCCAGCGGACCCAGCTTCTGCATCATGCGCATCTGCGAGAGGAAATCTTCGAAGTTGAACTCCCCGCTCATCATGCGGCTAATGCCGTGCATGGCGGAATCTTGGTCGATTTTCTCCGCCGCTTTTTCCACCAGCCCCACAATGTCACCCATGCCCAAAATGCGGTCCGCCATCCGCTGCGGAACAAACGCCCCGAACATGTCCGGCTTTTCGCCCTCGCCGATGTACTTGATGGGGCAGCCCGTGACGGCTCGCATGGAAAGGGCCGCGCCGCCTCGCGCGTCTCCGTCCAGTTTCGTGAGGATGATCCCGGATAGACCGACCGCGTCTTGGAAAGCGCGCGCCACCTTCACAGCCTGCTGACCCGTCGCCGCGTCCGCCACCAACAAAGCTTCCTGCGGCTTAACCTCCCGACTCACCCGCCGAATCTCTTCGATGAGCTCGGCATCGACCTCCTGTCGCCCGGCGGTGTCAATAATAACGACATCGTGCTCCATTGCCTCGACCCGCTTCAGGGCAGCCCGAACCGCTTTCACGGCATCCTTCTCCCCCGCCTCCGGTGTAATCACCTCCACATCAACCTGTTTCCCGAGCGTCACCAACTGGTCCACCGCAGCCGGTCGCACCAAATCACACGCGATGAGCACCGGCTTGTGTCCGTCCTTTTTGAGCCTCAGTGCCAACTTGGCACAGGTAGTCGTCTTGCCCGCCCCGTTCAACCCCACCACCAAAACGCGTCCGGGTGCCTCCAAATTCAGCCCCTTTTCCTCACCGCCCAACAAGGTCGCCAACTCATCCCGAAAAATCTTGACGATCTGCTCCCCCGGTCTGACTGTCTTGAGCACCTTCTCCCCAATCGCCCTCTCCTTCACGATGTTGATGAAGTCCCGCGCCACCTGATAATCCACATCCGCCTCCAACAACGCCATGCGTATATCCTTGAGCGCGTCCGCTATGTTGCTCTCACTGATCTTACTCTGCCCACGTAACCGCCGAAACGCCTCATCCAACTTATCCGATAATAAGGAAAACATCAGGTGCCGTTTAGCAAAAAATCCCAAAAAAGTCAAGCCAAAAGTGAAGTACGAAGTACGAAGTATGCGGAGCCGGGGAGTGACATTGGCGTGGTGCGACGGTCCGGCAGCATATCTGTCCCGAATAAATGAAAGGCTTAGTGGTGAGCGGTGACTTTGAGGCGGGAAAACGGGGAGGGGATTAAGTACGAGGTACGAAGTACGAAGTACGAAGTACGAAGTGAAGAAGTTAGGCGCAACGAAGTTGCGCAGGGGGGAACGATGAAAGCAAAGCGGGAACGATGCGTGGGAACTAAATCCATGCACCCGTGAGGTTGAAGCCCCCTTGGTGCGCAGAGCGTCTGTAACCCGCATGGGAATTAGCATCGTGGCGTTTTTCGAAAATTTTATTGGGACGAGTCTGATTTTGTTCTTGTGATGCGTGGCAAAGGGTATACCATCGGAGCATGTTTAAGCATGAAATGATGCAGCGCACGGCAAATTTTGGACTGCGTGTGTTGAGGCTTTCTCTTACCTTGGAAAAACAAGGGAGCAAGACCGGCATTGTGTTGGGACAGCAATTACTACGCTCTTCCACATCTGTCGGGGCAAATTATCGTGCCGCCTGTCATGCCAAAAGCAAAGCAGATTTTCTAGCCAAAATTAAAATCTGCGAAGAAGAGGCAGACGAGAGCGAATATTGGCTTTACCTACTTGCGGAATCCGGCATCATGCAAAAACAACAAATTCACGACTTACGCGTCGAAGCTCACGAAATAGCAAGCATCATCGCACATACAGCCAAGAACATGCGCAAGCAGATGAAAAATAGGAGCGACGAAGCATAAAGCAGCCACAGCCGTCCCAAGAAAAATATGAACTTCGAGGTGGGCGATGACTTTGCGGCAGGAAGACACGGGGGAAATCAAGTACGAAGTACGAAGTACGAAGTGAAGGAGTTAGGCGCAACGGAGTTGCGCAGGGGATTTGGAAGGGGGGCAAAGCCAAAACGATGCGAGGGGAATAAATCCATGCACCCGTAAGGTTGAAGCCCCCCTTGGTACACAGAGCGTCCGCAACCCGCATGAGGATTGGCATCGCAGCGTTTTTTTGAGAATTTTATTGGGACAGGTGTGTAAAGCAGCACATCTGTCCCAAATAAATGAAAGGCTTGGTGGTGAGCGGTGACTTTGAGGCAGGGAAGACATGGGGGAGATCAAGTACGAAGTACGAAGTATGCGGAGCCGGGGAATGACATTGGCGTGGTGCGACGGTCCGGCAGCACATCTGTCCCAAGTAAATTGGGGGCTTGGTGGGTGGGCGACAACTTTGAGGCGGGAAGACATGGGGGAAATTAAGTACGAAGTACGAGGTACGAAGTACGAAGTATGCGGAGCCGGGGAATGACATTGGCGTGGTGCGACGGTCCGGCAGCACATCTGTCCCAAGTAAATTGGGGGCTTGGTGGGTGGGCGACAACTTTGAGGCGGGAAGACACGGGGGAAATCAAGTACGAAGTACGAGGTACGAAGTACGAAGTGAAGAAGTTACGCGCAACGGAGTTGCGCAGGGGAGTTGGAAGGAGGCAAAGCCGGAACGACACGAGGGGGATAAATCAATACACCCGTGAAGCTGGTCACATCTATGGTATGCGAAGCCAGGAAGAGGTACTCGCGTGGCACCGCTATCCATCACACACGACGCGACTTGCCACAACACTCCCACCACGCACGTTTTCCCTGCGCGACCCGATTGCCTACCACACCCGCAAAACCCCGGCTTTGCCACTTCGTACTTCGTACTTCGTACCTCGTACTTCTTGTTGGCTTCGCCACTTCGTACTTCGTACTTCGTACCTCGTACTTCTCGTTGGCTTTGCCACTTCGTACTTCGTACTTCATCCGTCCTCTCTCCCCGCCGCACACGCCGTCCTCACGCTTTCCACCACACACCTTTTCCCCGCACGACACCGCCGCCCACCACACCACCCCTTCCCCGGCTTTGCCACTTCGTACTTCGTACTTCATCCGTCCTCTCTCCCCGCCGCACACGCCGTCCTCACGCTTTCCACCACACACCTTTTCCCCGCACGACACCGCCGCCCACCACACCACCCCTTCCCCGGCTTCGCCACTTCGTACCTCGTACTTCATCCGTCCTCTCTCCCCGCCACACACGCCGTCCTTACGCTCTCCACCACACACCTTTTCCCCGCACGACACCACAGCCTACCTCACCCGCCACTCCCCGGCTTTGCCACTTCGTACTTCGTACTTCGTACCTCGTACTTCTCGTTGGCTTCGCCACTTCGTACCTCGTACTTCATCTTACTCCGTCCTCCCTCCCCCGTTTCGGTCTTGGCGACCGCGCATTCTGGGGTGACGGGGGAGGGCGACGGAAAATTGTCAGAAGCTGATGCGATAGCCTGCGCTCGCGTTCGCGCTTGTCCAGCCGCTACGGAATTCTACCGAGCCATCGATGATGATGCTGCCGAGGTTACGCCCCAGCGGCACACTCAACCCCACTCCGGCTTCTACCCCCACGGCTCCCACCTCCGCGCTCTCAACTTCCGCTTGGGTGGTGTCGTGGATGATCGCGTGCTTCGAAGTACCGGAACGGTCTCCCACATCAGCTTTCACGAGGGCTCGCGCCTCCAGCATCGCCGAGTCATTGAACGCGCGCCCGCCGACCAGCCCCTGCACACGCACGCCCGCTCCGAAGGTCAGAATGGTCTGCTCGATGTCATCCACCCGCAGCCCCGCGTCGCTGCCCGTCTCCGTGTAGCCGTCGATCATCGCGTGGCGCAGCTCCACATTGGCTATGGGCTGCAGCGCGAACGTGTTGTTCTTGTTGACGAACTTCGTGTAGCCCACCTCGTACAAGAGTCCGAAAGCGAGTCCGTCCGTGTCCCCGCTCGTGTGGTAACTCCCGCTCCCGTAACTCACCGTGCGGTCCAGCTTCACATCCGCCATTCCCACACTGAGGGCAACCGTATGACTCCATGCCCCGATCGCGTGCCTCAGGTAGCCGCTCAGGTACACCGTATCGATGTTGCCCGACGCGCTGTCCGCCGCGTCCGGCTTCAGGTCTCCGTACATCGCAGTGAGTGCCAGACCGACTGACGTGCGCTGCGTGATATTCGCGTCGGCTCCCACAGAACCTCCCCAGTTATTGAGCGTGTACCCCGGCGCGAAGCCATCGGCGTCCAGCTTGTGGTAGCCTCCCTCACCGGTGATCCACGCGTGCCAATACGGGAACGCGTCGTACCCATCCGTCGGCAGGTCTTCTGTCAGACCGGTGGAGCGGTTGCGCATGGAGACCAACTGCCGGTGCATATCCTCCGCGAGGGCGGGTCCGAGCACCGAAATCGAAGCCCCCGCGCCCGCCGCCAGCGTCCGCTCCAGCCCGGCTTTGTTGTTGTTATCCAGCATCTCTGTAAGCCCGTAGAGCATCAGGTAAAGGTCCGAGTTGGGATTGGCAATTACATTCGCGAGGGCTTCGCTCTTGCTCGGCGCGGATACCGACCAGAAGAGCTTCGCTCCCGCCTGCGCGTTCTTGTCCATCCCCGGCAATGCCTGCTCAAACCCGTTCTCCTCCACCTCTTTCACTCCCACGTAGTATGCTCCGTCTTCATAGACCACGTTCCCGTTCTTCTCGAAATGCAGGAAGGACACTCCCTTGAGCTCCACTTCCACATTCTCTGCCACCTCCCCCTCGACATCCGAATACGCGATACGGACGCGCATATCAGTGCCGGAGTAGGGTCCCACATTCACAGATTCCAAGGTCAGGTGCGCCCCTTTCTCGATGCTGAGGGAGTGCGTCCTCACCGTCGAACCATTGTCTGTGTTGTAATCGAAGCGCAGGGTAATATCCGAATCATCCCCGAAAACCACATCCCCGAAGGTCGGTCCGGAACTGCCGTGTTGCTCGGAGGTATCGAGGGTAAGACTGCCGTCCTTCCGCACCGTAATCCCCCACGCGTTGGTAGACGCGGAAGCGTCGGTCTTGACGCCCGCCATGGAGAACGCGGCATTCTCATCAATGGTCAACTTCCCGCTTCCGGAAAGTGTCCCTCTGAACGACCCGCCCTTCACCGTGAGGTCGGTGTTCGTCCCGCCTTTGAGGATGCCCGTGCCCTTACTGTTATCCGTCAGCGTCCCGACTGTGTGTCGTGTCTCGTGCGCCGAGCCGCTCAGGTCGAGTGTGGCATTCTCGGACAGCGTCACCGTCTCGACACCATCCAACGCGGCACCGTCCCGCAGGCTCAGCGTGCTGTCCTTATCCACCTGCACGTTCAATCCTTCGATGGCAGAAGTGCCGCCCAGTGCCAGCTTCCCGCCGTCCTCATCTCCTCCCACCTCCAGCGTGCCGTTACCGGTGAATTGCAGGTTTTCGGGCATCGCCCCCGTTGTGTTGTTTCCCACGAAAGCAAAGACTCCCCTCTGCTCCAGCGTCACCTTGCCGCTTCCCGTCTCATCGTTGAGTGTCCCCACTGTCACCTTACCGCCCTGCACGACGAAGCCCTTCGTGTGCGCCGCGTCTTCCCCGTAGGCGAAAGTCAACGTACCGAGCACCCCGTTCTTTCCGCGCACCACAAAGTCGCCATCCTCGAGT
>CAYWNS010000087.1:0-6708 GCA_964459715.1 uncultured Akkermansia sp. | reverse complement strand
ATCCGGAGAAGATCAAAGATGACTTCGTATGCGGCGTTGCCATCGACAACATTTGTCTGGCAGCCAATGGAAACTACTACCCATGCTCCGGGTGGCAGGGCATGACTGTGGGTACCATCAAGCAGCGTCTCAAGGATGTGTGGGAAAATTCTCCGCAGCTCAAGATGCTTCGCACCGTGCGCCGCAGTAGTTTTCCCGCCTGTCTACAGTGCGACGACCGCGATTTCTGTAATGCCTGCCTCGTCCGCAACTTTAACGAAAGCGGAGGGGATATGTTTAAGGTGAGCAAACACTTTTGCCAAGTCGCACACCTAAACCGGGTATGCTTCGAGGAGCATTGCAAGAAACACGGAATCCCCGTAACCCCGTAAAAAAGCAGTCCCTCCACGATACTGTCGAGGAAGTACTGCGAAAGCGGGGTGGGCAACGATAAAGGAGTGAGGAAATCGTAGATGCCGTACGTGAGCAGGGACGCATTGTCAATGCCCGGGGGGATGTAGCCCATTCCACACCACACCTGTCCCAATAAAATTCTCGAGAAACGCCGCAACGCTAACCTCCATGCGGGTCACGGCTGCATGGACATACGCCCCACCCCTTTCTTGCTTTGCGTCCCCTCACCCCACCCGCGCAACCCCGTTGCACCAAACTTTAACACTTCGTACTTCGTACTTGATCGCCCCCGTGTCTTCCTGCCGCAAAGTCATTGCCCACCACTAAGCCTCTAATTTATTCGGGACAGATATGATATACGTGGTACGGAATTCGGTTGCAGGGAGGTGAAGGAGATAGTATAATAGCAGAGCAGATGAAGGAGGAGAGAAACAGAGAGGAAGACATCGGGCGGGGGAAAGGAGCGGAGCGGCGTCACGGGAAAATACGCCCGGAGGTGCCGGACCACGAGATACTGCGACTCATTGGGGTAGGGGCGTACGGAGAAGTGTGGCTGGCGAGGTCAGTGACCGGTGCATACCGAGCCGTGAAGGTGGTGTGGAGAGAAGATTATGAGGATGAGCGAATGTATGTGCGGGAGTTTGAAGGGGTGCTACACTACGAGCCGGTGGCGCGGGGAATACCGGGAGTGGTACATATCCTGCACGTAGGACAGAATGCCGGGAAGCATGCTTGCTATTACTACGTGATGGAACTGGCAGATGACGCCTACACGGGTATCCAGATTGAGCCCACGGGTTACGTACCACGTACATTGGCAAGCGATATAAAACTCTACGGGCACAAGCCTATGCCGCTCGACTATGTGCTGGAGGTAGGGAGTCAGCTGGCGCACGCGCTGGATGGACTGCACGGGGAGGAACTGACACACGGGGATGTGAAGCCGACCAATGTCGTGTTTGTGCACGGACGAGCGAAACTTGCGGACGCGGGGAGCGTAGCCCCAAAAGCACGGCGAAATTACGCAGGGACGGAGGGATACATTCCACCGGATGGACCCGGGACCGCACGGGCGGATGTGTATGCGCTGGGGATGGTGCTTTACGAGATGTGCACAGGGAAGCAGCCTCTGGAATTTCCGGACCTGCCAACAGAGGTTCCGGAGGGGAGTTCTCACCGCAAGTGGCTGAAGTTTAATGAGATTATTTGTGCAGCAGCGGGTCCGCAGGTGGGCAGAGAAAGCATCGTATCCGCCCAAGAGCTTGCGGAGCGCATTGATGAGTTGAGACATTTCGCACCTAGACACCACGCGCTGATGAGGCGACGGCGGATGTGGGCAAAGCGGGCGGTAGTGGCACTGGCAGTGCTGGCAGTGGGTGGGGTAGCCGCCTACACATTGGTACCGGCGGAATGGTGGGCGCGTTTAGCGGCGGCGAGGGAGGCATTGCGCGGGGAGAGCAAAGAAGAGGCAGACCGCGCGGCGGAGGGAGCACAGTTGTTCATTTCGACCGTGCCTGCGGGGGCATCAATTTTCCGAGAAGACGGTACTTACGTGGATGAAACGCCGTACGGTCCTGTGGATGTGCGGGCGGGGGAGAGGGTAGCGTTTGTGCTGCGTCGGGAGGGCTACTCCGATTTACCGGTACAGGGGGTGGTACCTGCCAAGGGTGTACTGGCACTGGGTGGGGAGATGGTACCTTATGCCTCCCCCCGCCGTCACGAAGATTGGCAGGACGGTCTCGGTTGCACATACCACTACGAACAGGGAGAACACCGCGCGGCGCATGCCGTGACGGTGGAGCAGTTCGAAAGTTTTTTGAGACGCTCGGCATCGGCGAGTCCTATCCGATATGAAAAAGTGGAAGGGGACGATTTTGTGCGAACCACGCGGGAAGGGATCACGGCATACACGCTCTGGCTGGCGCAGCTGTGCGAGGCACGGGGCTCGCTCGGACACGACCACACCCTCACGGCACTGCCGGTGCCCGGGACGACTGCGGGGGATGAGATGTGCGCGTTCCGCATGGTCGCACGCCCGGTACAAAAAACGCCGGTGACTCTGATGACGGAGCCGCCCGGGGCGATGGTGTGGCTCAATGGGCGACCGCTGGGGGTGACCCCCTTGCGCGGTGTGCACGTGCCGCTTGCCCCGTATTTCCTCGAGTTCCGCCTAGCGGGATATGCGACAGAACGCTTCAGCGGGGTATCCCCCAAGGAGCTGGTGTTGAATACCACGCTGAAGAAGAATCACTCCGTGGCGTTCGGAACACCGTGGGAGAACAGCTTGGGTCTGCGTTTCTTACCCCTTTCGCCGAATCTCCTTGCCTGTGCGACAGAAGTGCGTGTAGCGGACTTTAGTGCTTTTATCGTAACAACGGGAGCGACACCGGCGGGACCGGTTGACTTTGTACAGGAGGCAAACCATCCGGCGATCGGAGTATCGCGTGCGGATGCTGAACGCTTTGCCCACTGGTTGACGGCACAGGAGCGTGAGATGGGGCTCATCGAGCAGACAGATGAATACCGTCTGCCAACGGACGAAGAATGGAGCGCGATGATGGGTTTGAAAAATGAGCGCGGTGCCAGCCCGTACGAGCGAGCACGGAGTCAACACGGTACCGCGCACCGGCAATTTTCGTGGGGACTTCAGTGGCCGCCGCCACCCGGCAGCGGTAACTTTGCGGATGCGTCCGCCCGCCCCTATGTGCCGCCCCAGCGTGTGCTGGAGCATTACTCAGATTCGTTCCCCTTTACGGCACCCGTAGGCTCCTTCGCGCCTAATGTGCTCGGATTTAATGACCTCACAGGCAATGTGCAAGAGTGGGTAAGCGATGAATACGGCGGACCGCCTGACTTCCCTTTCCGTCACTATGCCGTGACGCGCGGGGGTGATTTTACATCCTTCCGCCCGTCTCAGCTTTCCGCCGGTGCGCGAACTCCCCGTCCCGCAGACGAGCGCAGTTCAACGGTGGGCTTCCGCCTTATACTCGAGAGGAACCAAAACCAAAGTCGTGTTCCTCCCGGCTCCTCCCCTGTCCCGTGAACTTCGTACTTCCCATTCCTCTCCATACCCACCACCACTTCATCCCCGCCACAGCTTTGCCACTCACACCCGTTCCAATAAAATTCCTGAGAAACGCTGAGATGCTAATCCCCATGCGGGTTACAAACGCTCTTCGTACCGAGGGGGCTTCAACATCACGGGTTTATGGATTGAGCTCCCACACGTCGTTTTGGCTTTACCTCCTCCCGCCATGCCCACGCAACTCCGTTGCGCCTAAATTCTTCACTTCGTACTGCGTACCTCGTACTTGATCACCCCCGTGTCTCTCTGCCTTAAAGTCACCGCCCACCACTAAGCTTTTGATTTATTTGGGACAGGTGAGGATTTAGCGTATCCTAGAATTCTTTTCGCGCCAACACCCACGATGCAATTGCTAAGTGCAGCAGCACATACGCTAGGGCAATAAGCCCGAGACCGCCGAGCAGGGCGAGACTGACGCTTTCCCCCGCAGTTGTGGCATCGGTGACCGAAAAGAGGCTGAAATTCGGGATGAGTACAGAGAAAACGTGCTCGGTCCACTGCAAGGAATCACTCGTGCCCGGGTGTCCACTTGCTGCCGCAATATTTTGAAAGAGACTGCCTTGGAACATACCAATGAAAAAAACTCCCAGAGCCATCACAATGCTGACGATGGTGCCGCTGGTGAGGCAAGAAATGAGTAACGTCAGGCTTGTGAGCACAGCCATTCCCATGAAGAGGACGAGAACGCCGAGCTGTGTGTCCAGTGTATTACCGACAGCGTGTATGCGGTCTATGTATGGCTGCATCTCCTGGGTGCTCAATCCTGCGGCGGTGAGTTGCTCCCGTAAGTCGGCTGCTATGCCGGGTATGCGCAGCTGCATCAGAAGCACCATCATTCCGTCCATAATCGCCAGCATTACGAGCAGCACGCCGAGCACGCCGAGTGCCTTCCCCAGCAGGTAGTCAAAATGCGGTACCGGTTTGCTGAGGATGGTGTAGAGGATGCGGTCTTCGCTGTCACGCGGGATGAGAAGTGCCGTGGCTGTCACGCAGAACAGCATACTGAAAAGCCTCATGCAACCCACGGCGACATCCTGTATGAGCTGCAACTGCCCCAATCCCGCGAACTCAACACCCAAATTCTGCTGATAAGGCAGGAATTGCAGAGCCAAAAAACCGAGGACAAATGCGGTGAGCACCACAAATAAACGCATGCGCACCAATTGGGTGAATGTGACACTCGCCACCGCCGCAACACGCCCGGGCGCATGGAGGAGCTGACTGAAAATAACCGACATGGCTCACTTACGCGCCGCTTTCTCCCCTTCATCGATGAGGTGCCAAAAGGACCTCGATTCGCCCAGACGCTGGTCCTCTGTTCCGGTGCCCATGCCCGAGCGGAAGAGAAAGTCGCGGAGTGAATTCGTATGCAACACACGCTGCACGACAATTTTGTCCTCTTCCAGCGTAAAATAAATGCGGTAATCCCGGGATCGATACCGAAAAATTTTGCGACCGTCTCGTTCTACCACCCCAAAGGCACCATCCTTCTCCCCCGCTTTCACACTCTCCCCATCCACTTGGAAACTATTGATGAGCTCCAGCTGCTCCAATGGGGGAATAGCGGAAATTTCTGCCGCACTTATCTCATTAAATACGATCTGATGCACGCCCGCATTCTACCACCCCATCCGTATCCCTTGCAAGCCCAAAAACCATACCCAGCCTAACGCGCCATACACCTGTCCCAAGAAAATTCTTAGAAAACGCTGCAATGCTAACCTCCCGGGTCACGGGTGCCCTGCATACTGAAGGGGCATCCACCCCACGACCGCATGGATATACACCCCATGCCTCTTCTCGCTTTGCGTCCTCTCGCTCCACCCGCACAACTCCGTTGCGCCGAACTTTAACACTTCGTACTTCGTACTTCGTACCTCGTACTTGATCACCCCCGTGTCTTCCTGCCTCAAAGTCATCGCCCACCACTAAGCTTTCAATTTCTCTAGGGCAGGTTTTACACCCGTCCCAATAAAATTTTCAAGAAACGCTGCAATGCTAACCTCCATGCGGGTCACGGGTGCCCTGCGTACTGAAGGGGCATCCACCCCACGGCTGCATGGATATACACCCCATGCCTCTTCTCGCTTTGCGTTCTCTCGCTCCACCCGCACAACTCCGTTGCGCCGAACTTTAACACTTCGTACTTCGTACTTCGTACCTCGTACTTGATCACCCCCGTGTCTTCCTGCCTCAAAGTCACCGCCCACCACTAAGCCTTTCATTTATTTGGGACAGATGTGGTCAGGTGAGGAAAAAATGGTTGACATGGCTACAGGACGTGATAAACTCAGTCCTGCCCGGGGCGCAGGGATTGCGCCGAGGGCGGGTGGATGCGCTCGTAGCTCAACTGGATAGAGCATCTGACTACGGATCAGAAGGTTTGGGGTTCGAATCCCTACGGGCGTGTGAGAAACAGCGGGGTGGCATCGGATGCCCTTCTGTTTCGTCTTGGGGGCGTCCCGGTTTCGACTGGACATACGAGACGTCAGCTGCATGTGGAGGTTGAACGGTTGGCCTCCTAAAAAAGCCGTTCAAAGATTAAGTGCCTATTCCGATAACGAATACGCCATGGCTGCGTGACATACGCGCCGGGTTCTGCGCTTGACGCCCACTAGGGCGCACGAACTTCTGCTTTGTGGGCAGGTGCGCGACGGGGGGAACCGCCTCGTGCATTCTTACCACAGGTTTACAGCTGCGGGAAGGCTGACGCAGAGCTAACCCAACGCCCTATGCATCATCTGCGTCTGAACATGGAGATGCTTGCGTCAAAGATGTTTAGGACAGGGGTTCGACTCCCCTCGCCTCCATTCTCGACAGGATGTTTCACAAAACGTCGCATTGGATAGACAATGCGGCGTTTTTCATTGCCGACGCGCGACTCGTACTCCTCGTTCTCTCCTTCATTCTTGCGTCCATCCAGCTGAATCCGTGGTCAAATTGAGGGCTCTGCAATTGTTCCCGAATACCGGTGACGGGAAAGCGAAGAGAATTTTTCAGGAAGCGAGTAAGCTCCCGCCGCGCCTTTTCCTCCGTCCCAAAGAGTTGTTTCGGCGTAAGTCGGTGGGTGGGTGGTATATCCAGTTTGTTTTGGAGGACAAAGAGTAAACAGAGCAGGGAGGGAACGCGTTGTGACGGCGTGTCGTAGAGCGTGCGTCCCATTTCCCATGCTTCCTGCTCCCGCCCGCGTATCCGGCATAAATTGTAGAATTCTTGGCGTTTGTATATGG
>CAYWNS010000086.1:0-6993 GCA_964459715.1 uncultured Akkermansia sp. | reverse complement strand
TGCTTACCACATACGCTCGCCGCAAGTACGAGGCAAATGGAAGTACGAGGTACGAAGTACGAAGTGGCAAAGCCGGGGAGAGGCGGGCGGGGTGAGCAGTACGGGTGTGGCGGGGAAGACGTGTGAGATGGGCGGTGGTGCCACGCGAGTATCTCCTCGTGACTCTGCATGCTTTGTACTTTTTACCACACCCGTCCCACACCTGTCCCAATAAAATTCTCAGGAAACGCCGCCATGCTAATCCCCATGCGGGTTGCAGACGCCCAACAGAAAGTACGAGGTACGAAGTACGAAGTACGAAGTGGCAAAGCCGAGGAGTGGCGGGCGCGGTGAGCAATCGGGTCGCGCAGGGAAAACGTGCGTGATGAGAGTGTTGTGGCAAGTCGCGTCACGTGTGATGGATAGCGGTGCCACGCGAGTACCTCTCCACGGCTTCGCGTGCCACAGACGTGTCAGCCTCACGGGTGCATGGATTTAGTTCCCACACGTTGTTTTGGCTTTGCCTCCTCCCGCCATGCTCGCGCAACTCCGTTGCGCCTCACTCCTTCACTTCGTACTTCCTATTCGTTTGTAGTCCACGGAGAGTCCGCGAGAGAGCCATACAGAGGGTGGTTATAGAGGCGATTGGCTAGCAGAGCCGGTGAGGCAATGCCCGCGAGGAAGCGATTCCGCTGCGAAACGCGCGTGAACTTCGGCAAATTCTCGGTAGGCAAGGGTCTATCGGCGGGTGGAAAGGGCGGGAGGATCGGCACTTCACCGCAGCACGCCGGGCAATGACCGCAATTTTTCGCGAGCGGGTGCCCGGTAAAGTATTCCTCCAGCGCACTATTCAAACAAACGGGGGCGGTCAACATCTGCTCCGTGAGGGCGAGACGCTTCAAGTCGGCATCTCGGCGTTTCGTGTACATGGCGCAGAGTTCATCGGCGACTTCGTGGGCATCGGCAGTTCCTTCCGCAGGGCACAGGCAAAGCGCGCGTTGGCGGAAAGTGAGTTTCCATTCACCGGCGCGTTCGCATTCGGATAATTGCTCCATCGCTTCAGCATAGTCGCAATTCCAGCCCCGGGCGGCTTCTTCTACTTCGCCCTCGCGGTGCCTATCCAGCCACGCCAGACGGGATTGCTCTCGCGCATCGCGTCCTCGCAGAATGGAAGCCAAAGCAAAGAGCGGGCGCACTTTGTAGTACTTGTAGCCCTGTGCTTCAACGCGTACAGCCTTGCGCTCGAGCAGTACATCCAACACCCGCTGCGGTACATCCTCCGGCACATCACAGGTCGTGATCAATTCCCAATGAGATACGACGCGGGTTTCCGCCGGTAGGAGCCACCGCGCGCATTGCAGTACCCCTTCGGCATCCGGAAGGGCTCCCTCAATGCGATTGCGCGCGTGGATGCGGTCAACGCCGTTCAGTAATACCAAGGATGTGCTCGGTAAGCCATCGCGACCGGCGCGTCCACTTTCCTGCAAGTACGCTTCCGGCGAGGTCGGTAGGTTGACGTGTACGACAGAGCGCACATCCGGCTTATCTATCCCCATGCCAAAGGCTACGGTCGCGACGAGAACATCCGGCTTGTTGGAGAGAAAACCGTCCTGCAATTGGCTGCGCAGGGTCGGCGACATACCGGCGTGGTAGTAGGTTGCCGGGGCTCCCGATCGCGAGAGCTCGGTAGCAAGCTCTTCCGCGCCCTTCCGGGTGCCGGTGTAGATGATGCACGGTCGATTCTGCGGGAGGCGGACATGCGCGAGTAGGCTTTCTCGCAGGTTTGTGGTGCTGACCACGCGGCGGCGGATGTTGGCTCGGTAAGGAGAGACTTCCACCACACATTCCGGGGAGATGTTAAACGCGCGACACAAATCTTCTCTGACTAGGGGTGTGGCTGTGGCGGTGAGTGCCATGGTGACCGCGAAGTGGTGGCTTTGTGCCCAAGTCGGCAAGCGCAGGTAGTCCGGGCGAAAACTGTGTCCCCATTGTGAGAGACAGTGAGCTTCATCGACCACAAACAACCCCAATGGCGCGTGACGCAGCGCGTCATTCAATGCCGGATTCCCCAAAGATTCCGGCGCGGCATAGAGTAGCTGTAAGTTTCCCTCAGCCAGCTGACGCAGTACGTCCGCGCGCTCCGCTTGCTCCAGCGTCGAATCAAAGCGTGCTGCACGTATTCCGATGCCGCGCAGGTACTCCACTTGCTCTCGAATGAGTGCCAGCAGGGGGGAAATCACCACCGATGTGCCGCCGTGCAGCAAAGCCGCCACTTGGAAGCAAAGACTCTTTCCATGCCCGGTCGGCAACAGCCCGAGCACGCTCCGACCTTGGACGGCATGCGCAATGATTTGCTCTTGTCCCGGTCGCAGGCTCTGCTTTCCGAAGCTTTTTAGAACCTCCGATAGGGTCCATGCCGTCCCCTCTGTCCCTTTCCCTCCCATCTCCCCGCATCTTACACGAGCTCCCCTCATCCGTCAACAAGAAGTACGAGGTACGAAGTAGCAAAGCTGTGGCGTAGGGGCGGAGATGGGACAGCGGAGCCGTGCTTCGTTCCCCGGTTTTTCTGGGGGGGGGAGACGGGCGATGCGGATGTGGTGAGGAGGAGTGTGTCGAAGAATCCGTTGGTCGTTGATGCTCGGGGCTACGTATTTACAATACGTATGTCAAGCATCTATTTGAATTTTTTTGTTCTTTTTTTTCAGGGTGTAACGCGGATGCTATACTCCTGCGTCACCGCCGAATTGTGTTCACTTACAATTTTCTAAATTACTCAATATCAGCATATTAACCAACGAGATCTACGTATTGTAAATACGTATGATTGCTGCCGGATGCTTCCGCGCGGCGTGGAAGCCCGACACAACGAAATCTAACTCTATTCTATGCGATGAAACTTCATTTACCACTACCTCTCCGATCCGCACTCTTGGCTGTCTGCGCGGTGGCTTCATTCACATCCTTTTCTCGGGCAGTCGTCTTTGAGAATTATGAGCAAGATGGCATAACGGACGCCTTCAAACAAAGGTACGGGAAAGTACCAGACGACAATTTTTACGATGTAACAGACGACTTGCATATCCGAAATAACCACGCTGTCGGTAGTACCGGCGGATATCAAAGCGGCGGAGTCCTTAGTGTAAACAGCGACCTCGTTTTCCGGAACAGCAAAGAATTTGAGATGACGGGGAACACGATAGAATGCGAAGGAATGAACGCGTGGAGAATCCTTGATGTAGTTGGTGGAACTGAACTTGATATGGTTGGTGGAGCTGATGGAAGTCATTTGGAAATAGTTTCAATACGTGATGTATGCGTGTTTGATACAGTGGGAAAGGTGACGATACGTGATAATCACGGCACAGCGGATTATTATTCCATGCTTGGAGGGGTAGCAATAAATGTAGATGGCGGACTCGTTTTTCGCGGTTGCGGAGATGTTGAGATGACTGGGAATTATGTCGAAGTGAAGGGCGTGGCGGTGCATTATCCAGACGATCCGGAAGACTGGCAACCTCTTTATCCGGACGATTTTTCAGATTTCTATTGGCAAGTCGGGCAAGAGACTGCAGGAGCAGGAGCAATTAATTGCTACCGGCTTGTTTTTGAGGGCAATGAGAGAGTAGTACTGCGTGGGAATTACCAAATTTTGTATGAGGAAGAACGACTCGCGGATATAGAGGAGGGAGACCCTAGTGTGGACGGTACCCTGATAAGAGTGTGGTCACCACGATGTGTGCTCCGTTCCATTACATTGCGAAAATCGAATTATCCCGGCGCGGACGACAGTTACGGTTTCGAAATTAAAACCAAGGAGGGACAGACCTTCGAATGCTACGATAGTGTGCTCGCGGACTGTGCATTATATATCAACGGCGATAAAGATCACCCGGGACCTGCGGAGAATCACGCAGACCGCTATAGTGGTACCGTTACCTTTTCCGGAAAGTACACAGAAGAAGACATCAAAAAAGTACTTGGAAATAACTATGGGGAATTGACGCCTGAGGAACAGGAATTGGCAATAGAAGCATCCCGGCGGATTTCTGTGCAGTCCGTCCAAGTGTGCGATGGCACACTTGGACTCGAAGACGGCATTATGTTGCGTACGCGGTACTCGTTAGGCACCGAAAGTAGCACAATTAACGATAAGGATGCGCTTCCTTATGGGGTCAAAGTTGGGGAGACAGCTAGGCTGGTCATGAAAGATTCTATCATCCACACGACACACAGCAGTACTGTCGGCGAAGTATACATCTCCACTGCGAGTTTTAGTGGTGCCAATACGATTTACGCTCATACCCTAGAATCAACAGGGAGCACGTGGACATTTAATGTGAGCAGCAAGAACATCACAGATCCTATAATTACGTTGAAATTCCATCTTCCCAGCGAGAAAAAGGCAGCAGATGGCACATGGTTCAAAAGCGGTCTCGGTGTTTTTACTAGTCAGGTGGGCACGGTGTTTGACATCCAATTTGAAGAGACGCTCGCGGCGGGACAGTACAAGTTGCTGGAATTTGATAAGACGGATGGGACATGGGTACACGAAGCCGGTATCCCGCATATCACCGGGAGGGTCAATTCCTCGACCATCGGGGATGGGAAGGGACACGGCGATGTATACCTAGCAACGGAGGGAGATACGGTCACCCTCATCTTTGATACCGCAGGTGGTTCTGCGGGATCGGGGCCGAGTCCGGAACCATTGCCGGAGCCTACCCCGGAGGATAGGCAGCCGACGACGCTCACTTGGGGTAACGGCAACGGGACGTGGGCAGACGGCAAGGGGAATGAGGATGGACACTGGGCGGCATCGGTGACGGACAAAAACTTCTACAAGGGCGACAGCGTGGTGTTTGGCAGCGCGGCGGAGGTCACTCTTCAGGGAGTGGTACGCCCCGGGAATGTGTTGGTGAATAACGCGGAAGGGATGGTGAAGTTCACGGGCAGCGGGCAGATTACGGATGTGGATATACCGAGTCAGCAGGTAAAACTCACCAAGGACGGGGCGGGAACGCTCGAGATAGACACGAACAACGCCTATACGGGCGGCACGGAGTTGAAAGCGGGTATGCTGGTAACGGGTAACGCCGGGGCATTGGGGCTCGGAGCGGTGAGGGTGAGCGACGGGACGCTCGACATGGGCGGCAACGCGCTGGTCAATGAGCTGGATGTGGCGGGGACGGCGAATGTGGCAAACGCCGGGAAGTACGCCGGTAAACTGGTGCTGGAGAGCGGGGTGCTGAACGGAGACCTGAACCTCGAGCAGGACGCCGAGCTGAAGGGCGGCACGGTGGCGGATGTGCTGAGCGGCAAAGGCGGGGTAGCTGTGAGTGGCGATGTAACTCTTTCCGGCGCGAATACCTACACGGGTAAGACGACGGTGCAGGGCGACGGCAATCTCCACGTCACCGGCAGTTTGGCGAGCAAGGAGCTCGAGGTACAGAGCGGCGGCACGTACAGCGGGGCGATCAGCGGTGCCGGGTTGAATGTCAACCTAGCGGGTGGCACGATTGCGGGCGATGTGACGTTGGGAGAGGGCTCCACCCTCCGAGCGACGGCGCAGGGAGCGGCGGTGAAGGGCAAGTTGAGTGTGGCGAGCGGCGGCAGCTTGAGTGTGAAGGATGTACAGGAGGGAGCGACACTGTCGGTGAGTGAGTTGGTGGCGGATGGCGGCAAGCTGGCACTTGACCCCGACACGCCCAACGCGCTGGGTGTAGATACCTTTACGACCACAGCAAACCGGACCGCGTTGGACATCGGCGATGACGTGCTGAACCGGGAAGCCGGGGAGTATACCTTGTTCACTTACAAGAGCTTGGGCAGCGGCAGTAGTGCTGACTCGCTGTTTTTGGAAGCGTTAGAGGGTTTGCATACGCGCAAACAGTTTGACTTGAGCTTGCGGCAGACGAGTTTGATGCTGACCGTAACAGGAGAGTCGGCGGACCTGACATGGCAGGGGAGTACCAGCACGTGGACCAATAGCGACACGAGCGGAGGATGGGACACGTCCGCCGAGGACAAGCAATTCTATGACGGAGACCGGGTGACCTTCGATGCTGCCGCGCAAAATGTGGAGGCGAAGGTTGAAGGGACGGTGACCCCCGGAGGAATCACGGTGCAGGGTGATAAGGATGTGACGCTGAGCGGGGAGGGCAACATAGCAGGTGTTGCGCCACTGACCAAGAAAGGCAAAGGGACACTGGACATACAGACGGATAATAGTTTCTACAGGGGTGACATCACGGTAACCGAAGGTACGCTGAAAGCGGGGCATGTCAACGCATTCGGCACGGGCAATGTGTTTGTGAACAGCGCGACATTCGATGCGAACAAGCTGAGCGTCGCGGCGAAGGTGACCATGCGAGGTGAGTCGGTGCTGGAAAACGCGAGCAATATGAAGGCACTGACCTTCGACTCGGGCGCGAGAGTGAAGAGCAGCACAGGGCACACGCTCGCAAGCGGGAACACACTCACCATCGGACCGACCGGTAGTGCATCCTACACCGGTGACTTCACCTTTGCGGGCGGTACACTGGCACTCACCGGTGGGGTGTTTGATCTGAGCGGAGCCAAGGTCACCTTCAGCGAAGGAACGAGATCCGTGCTCGACCTGAGCGGCTGGGAGGGGCTAACCTACGGGCAGGAGTACACCGTGCTCACAGGGGATATAGCTACCGATATGCTGGATGTCCGCTTGGGCAATGGGATGGATGGTGCCGCGCATCTCGAGGAGCGCGATGGCAAAGTTGTGTTGGTGATTGACGGGGTTACCGGCGCGCCTCAGAGCGGAGCGGAGTACGCCACGGCAATTTCGAGCCAGACGGAGGGGAACATGGCGCACCTGCGGCGTTTGCGTGGGGCTATCGGCAGTGGACAGGCTCTTTCCTCTGACCGAGAGGTGGGAGCTTACATCACCGGGTACACGGAAGATAATCGCCTGGAGCAGGACGCGCAGGGACGCGGCTACCACCGCACGGAGATCGGCGGAACGCTGGGAGTGGAGACCGC
>CAYWNS010000085.1:0-7408 GCA_964459715.1 uncultured Akkermansia sp. | reverse complement strand
CCAATGTGAACGCGGTGACGGACAAAGGAGCGACCCCGCTGGACTGCGTCGGGAGTGACAACGGCGTGCGCATACGCGCTCTGCTGAAATCGCGTGGGGCGAAACGAGCATCAGAGTTGCGGTAGGACTCGAGTGAAAGGAGTACTTCGATGGACGGGAAGTCCCTTAGAACAATCTCAAAATAGGATGGTGTATAGTCGACATCATGAATCACTTCCCCCTGTCTTTCGGGTGGATCAATTGCGGTGACTCTTGCGATGGACAATTTGCTGGATAGGAGAAATTAGGACTTGACAAGATGGGGTCTATTGGGTTATAACTCCCGGCGTTGGGCGGAGGTAGACTCTGCCCCTGTGTCCTGTATCATTAATCACTACGTACACCATGGGATCCCTCAAAAAAAGGCGAAAGACAAAGATCAACAAGCACAAACGCAGCAAGCGCATGCGTCAGAATCGGCATAAGAAGCGTTTGCGTTACAAGTCCTGACTCTTGTCGGAGGAGACTGCGTGCTTGCACACTGGGCAGTATTGCGGTCTTTTCTGTGGTGGGAATTTTGGGGGAGAAATTTTTCGGTGGGCATGTGCCGTTCCCGTCGCGTGGATGGGCGTGGAGGTAAATGGGAGTACGAAGTGGCAAAGCCGGGGGGCGACGGGCGGGGTAGGGGGCGGTCGGTTGAGTTTAAGCAAAGTTGTAGGCGTCGACATCGAGGGAAATGATGACGTCTTGACCGAGGGAGAGACGGGAAATTTGTTCGGCGATGGGACCGGCGATCAGGCGAGTACTCGGGGCTTTGATGACGCACTGAAAGCGGTATTGACCGTAAGCCATAGCGAGAGGGGCAGGCAGGGGATCACTGACTTCGACAGAGGGAGGCAGGACGGCAAGGATGCGCTTATGAAGGGTACGGAGGGCGAGCCGGGCGAGGTCTTCGCGCTCCGCGCGGGCAGTGAGGACGGCGAGGTGCGAGAAGGGTGGGAAGTTGAAGTGCTCGCGCAGGGCTAATTCGTTGTCGGCGAAGCCATCCGTATCGTGGCGACGGGCAAATTGAATGGCGGCGGCATGCGGGGAAAAGGTCTGGATGATGACCTCGCCGTCCGCTTCCCCGCGACCGGCGCGACCGGCGACCTGCGTGAGGAGCTGGAAGGTGCGCTCGGCGGCGCGGGGGTCCGGGACGCAGAGCCCGAGGTCGGCATTCAGCACACCGACCAGCGTGACGCCGGGAAAGTCCAGCCCCTTGGAAATCATCTGAGTGCCGAGCAAAATATCGATTTTGTGGGCACGGAAGTCGTCTAGGATCGTCCGTAGGGCATTCTTGCGGGAAGTCACATCCGCATCCACGCGCTGAATACTCGCGTTGGGAAAACACCGCTGCATGAGAGCTTCCACCTTTTGGGTGCCGTAGCCTTGCAGCAAGATGTTGCGCGAGTGGCACTCCGGGCAGTCGAGGGGAACGAGAGCACGGTAGCCGCAAATGTGGCAGACGAGGCGGTTCTCCGGCAGGTGGTAAGTGAGCGGCAGGGAGCAATGGGCGCAGGTGATGATGTGCCCGCAGTCCGGACACTGCAGAGACCGCGCGAAGCCGCGGCGGTTGAGCAGGAGTATGGTTTGCTCCCCGCGCTGCAGGCGATCGTCAATGGCGAGACGCAGCCGCTCGGTGAGGATGCCCGAGAATCGCTTATCCTTGGCTTCGCTGCGCATGTCGAGCACGCGGGTGAGGGGGAGCCGCCGTCCGTCCGCCCGCTTATCGATGCGGACGAGCCGGTATTTTCCGCACCGGGCGTTGTAGATGGACTCGAGCGAGGGAGTAGCGGAGCCGAGTACGATCGTGGCGTGCTCCAGCTTGGCGCGCAGCACGGCGAGGTCGCGCCCGTGATAGCGCGGCGCGGTTTCTTGCTTGTAGGAGGCATCGTGCTCCTCGTCGACAATGATGAGTCCGAGGTTGCGAACCGGCGCGAAGAGGGCAGAGCGCGGACCGATGGCGATCCGAGCCTGTCCGCGCCGTATGGAGTGCCATTCATCGAAGCGTTCGCCGTCACTCAGTGCGCTGTGGAGGATGGCAACGGTACCGGGCTGCTCGGCGAAGCGGCTCTTGAAGCGTGCCATCGTTTGGGGCGTGAGTGAGATTTCCGGGACGAGGATGAGTACCCCCTGCCCTTCAGCGATGACCTGCGCGGCTGCCTGCAGGTACACCTCCGTCTTGCCGCTCCCGGTTACGCCTTGCAGAAGGATGGGGCGGAAGGAGCCGGTGCGGCGGGCTTCCAAAATGACGTCGAGGGCATGCTGCTGTTCTTCGTTCAGTGTCAGTGGCCCGCTGGGAGCGTATGATTCGCCGCCGGTGGGATCACGGTGCACCGGTCGGTCTTCCAACGTCACGAGCCCTTGCTTGGCGAGTGCGCGACAGGCGGCGAGTGCCGAAGTGCCGCCGAACTCAGACAGGAAGCCCGCTCCTTCCTCGAGCTCCATGAGGAAACGGAGGATGGCACTTTGGCGGGGTGCGCGTTTGTTGATGCGGTTCAGCTCCTCTTCGTCCGGACGCCGGAGGAGCGTCGCGTATTTCTGAGTCTTTTCCTCATGGCGTTCGCGGCGTACGGGTTCCGGCACGATGCAGCGCAGCAACTGCTCTGCAGGTACTGCGTAGTAAGCTGCCGCCCACTCCGCGAGGTCCATGAGCGCGGGACTTACCACGGGTTCCTCTTCGATGAGCCGCACCAAGGGCTTCAACCGGTACTCCGTACTCGCCTCAACAAGCTTGAGAACCGTGCCGGTAGCGCATCGCCCGCGCAGCGGTATCTCCACTCGGCAGCCCCTCTGCACCCGCACACCGGGCGGAACGGCGTAGTCGAGTACCATCTCGCTGATGCCGTCCACCAGCACACGCGCCGCACCCACTCCCAACGCACCCACCAAGTCAGTAGGGGAGCCTACCGAGGACGCAGGATGCGCATCCTGCTCGTTGCAGCCGGTTTCACCGGGAACGCTCATTCATCTACCTCATCGCTGGATATAATGCGTACCACAACCCGTTTCCCGAGCTTGTCGCCCGCACCCTTGGCCAATGAGCGGATGGCGGAGGCGGTCATACCATTGTGCCCTATCAGCATGGGTACATCTTCTTGCGGAACAACGAGGCGAAAGCGCACCATGCTGTTGTCCGCAGATTGCGCCACCCGCAGCTGCGCTTGCTCCGGATACTTGAGGAAGGGCTTCGTCACGGTAAGCAAGTACCGACCTACTGTTTCTATGAGCTTTTGCATGGCTGTCGTATGGTGGTTTTCTGTCGCTGCGCCTATGCTACCCCAAAACACCCCGCCTTGTCAAGCCAACACAAGCCTACCAATAAATAAAACGCTTAGTGGTGAAAGATGGCTTTGCGGCGGGAAAACGGGGAGGGGATCAAGTACGAGGTACGAAGTACGAAGTATTTTGAAGTTCATCGCAACGGAGTTGCGCAAGGCGGTGGAGGCAAAGCCGGGGAGTGACGGGCGGGGTAGGCAATGGTAATATGCGGGGAATATCCGAACTTAGCACAACGGAGCCGCGCGGAGGAAGTGCTCGGCGCGGCTTTCCGACTGAGGTTTGTGGTGTTACTTGAGCAAAACCTTGAAGTCCACCACGGCAGCACGTTTTGCGGTGACAAGCACGGGGTTACCGTCAATCGCTTTAATCTCAGGGATTTCGAGTACGAGCTGCTGGATCTTACGGAGGGTATCGGCGAGGGGACCGACCGCTTTCGGGGCTTCGCCGCGCACCCCGTTGAGGATGGTACCCACCTTAGTTTCCTTAATCATGGCATCAAAATCATCCGCCGGGAGGATGCGCATCGTTGTATCGCGCATGACCTCGGTGTAGATACCGCCGGTGCCGAAAACCATGACACGCCCGAACGTTTTATCGCTGTTGACGCCGATAATCGTCTCCGTGCCGTTGGTGATCATCTCCTGGATGAGGATGGAAGCACCCTTGAGTTTGTATTTCTCGATGGAACCCCAGAGTCCGCTCCATGCTTCTCGGAATGTAGTGTCATCGCGGACATTGAGGTAGATACCCTTCATCTCTGTCTTATGCAGGGCATCCGGCGCGGAAAGCTTGAGTACGACCGGATTGGGGAAGATATTGTGGCAAAACTCCAAAGCTTCTTCCTTCGCGGTGAAGTTGGCACTCTTGGGGAAGTCGATGCCGTAGTGGAGCATCAGTCGATTCACCGTTTCCTGCGGCAGCGAGGCATGATCCGCCTGTTGCGCAGCGACGACGGCATCGTGCAGTTCCCTCGGCACCGGATGTGTTTCCACCGTGGCGAGTTTCTTCCCGCGATAGCGCATCTGCGCCTTGAGCATGCCCAAAAGACGCACGACATCTGCCGGGTACTCGTAGGTGAGCACGTGGGCAGCTGCCAGCAGCTTGCGCCCGGCATCCACATGCGCCCCACCCACGAAGGAGCAGAAGATGTTCACGTCCTTATACTGCGGCACAATGCGGATAATGGCTTCGGCTGTACCGGTCGGGTCGGTTACGCGCTGCGGGGTCAGCAAGACGAGAATGTTCTTGTACTCCCCGCATTCGCAGAGCACGCGCAGGGCATTCTCATAGCGGTCGGCTTTCGCGTCACCCACCACGTCAATGGGATTGCCCACGGATGCCTCCGGTGTCAACACCGCCTTAAGGGCTTCCGTCGTCTTTTCGCTCGGATGCGCCAAGTCCAGCCCCGCATCCTCGCACAAATCGGAAGTGAGCACCCCCACACCCCCGGCGTTTGTGAGCACTGCCACCTGCCCGTCAAAGTGCGTGTGGTTGCAGTATTGCAAAATCTCCAGCAGCCCGAAGAGCTCGCGGTCATTGTATGCTTGGATAGCCCCCGCCCCTTGCAGTGCTATCTCCAGCACGCGGTAGTTGGGTGCCAAGGAGCCGGTGTGCGAGAGCGACGCTGCTTGGGCTTTGCTGCTCTTGCCGGGCTCCATGATGACGCAGGGTTTCGTGTCGGACACCTTCTTGAGTACTTCTAGGAAGCGTCGCCCATTCTTGAGCGACTCGAGGTAAAAGACGAATGCCGATGTATTGGGGTCATTCTTGAGGGCTTCGAGCAACGTATCCTCCCCCAGCACAGCCTTATTGCCGATGGAAATGAAATGCGAGAAACCGATTCCCTTACCGGCAGCCCAATCCATGATGGCCGAGCAATACGCACCGGATTGCGAGATAAACGCCACGTTGCCCTTCTTAGGGAATCCATCCGCAAACGACGCATTCATGTTGTCGTAGGTGGAAATGTGACCGAGGCAATTCGGACCGAGCAAGTTGATGCCATTATCTAGGCACTTCTGGGCAATGCGCTTCTCCAGCTCCTTCTCGCCGACTTCTGCGAAACCGGCGGTGATGATCGAGATGTTTTTGGTCTTGTTGAGCACGCAGGCATCGATGACCGGTTCCGTAAAGCGCGCCGGTACCAAGATGACTACCAAATCCATCGGCTTGGGCAGCTTGTCGACCGATGCGTAACACGGCTTCCCGTAAACCTCCTTTCCGTCGAGTTTCGGGTTCACCCCGTATAGCTCGCCGGTATATCCTGCAGCTATGATGTTGTTGAAAACGACGGCTCCCAGCTTAGCCGGATTGTCTGACACCCCGACTACAGCTATGCTCTGCGGCTGAAAGAATGATTCCAATGACATGGCTCGTTTGTTGAATGATGAAAAATCACGCACCCCTCCGTCACAGGGGGGGCAACACTTCCATACTACCATATCGCCCCCCGCTTTGCAAGTCCACAAGCGAATTTTTTCACAGGTGCCGAGAAAAATCAACACATCCGTCAGGTAGATGCCCCCCTAGTGTGCAGAGCGAGTGAAACCCACATAGGAACCGGTGTGGCGGCGATTTGCAGAAATTTTCTTGGGACAGGCGCGACACTTCCGTACTGTTTCAACACTCTCACCACGCGCCACTTCCAGCCACATCCGCGCCGTTCCCACCATACACACCACTTCCCGCACACCCGTACCCGCCCCACTCCGACGCCCCTCCCCGGCTCTGCTACCTCGTGCCTCGTACTTCGTACCTCGTACTTCCAATTCGGGGTTGTTGTTGGGTCAGGCAATGGATGGCACCGCCCTCCGGCAGGAAAGAACGGGCGTCGAAACCTCTCACTTGCATTCCGGGAAATGCCTCTCGCAAAATACCGAGGGCGCGGTCGTCCTGCTTCGGTTGAGCAAAAATGGGAACGATGACACAACCGTTGCAGATGAGGAAGTTGGCGTAGCTGGCAGGCAGTTGGTGCAAACGCCATCCGTCGCGAATGAGGGGCTCCGGCATGGGAAGTGGGATGATCTCCACGTGGCTGCCGGAAAGTGTGCGCAAATCTTGCAGGTGCTCGTTGTTCTCGGCGAGCACCCGGTAATTCGGTGAATGAGGGTCAGTTTCCGCGACGGATACCACGACATCCTCGCACACAAAGCGCACCATATCGTCGATGTGTCCATCCGTGTCATCCCCCTCTATTCCACGACCGAGCCAAAATACCGCTTTCGTACCCATCATGCGGTACAACTCAGCTTCGATATCGGCTTTCGTTGCCCCCGGGTTGCGATTCGGATTGAGCAGCACTGCCTCCGTGGTGAGGATCAAACCTGTCCCATTACCCTCAATCGCTCCGCCTTCCAGCACCGTGTGACTCCGCAATCTCGGCAGGGAGAGGGTCGTTGCCATGCGCTCCGCGATGCGGTCATCCTGTTCCCAGGGGGGGAACTTCCCGCCCCACGCGTTGAAACTCCAGTCCGCCACTTGTAAACCGCCATCCTCGCGCCGCACAAAGATTCCGCCGTGGTCCCGGCACCATACATCGTCGCTCGGATGGTCGTAAAGTTCCACGTTTGCACTCGCGCCGAGCACCCCGCGTATGTGTCCATGGAGCTCTCCGGTCGCATTCAGTCGCACCACGGCATGCTGCGCGATCTCTCGCACCAATTGCGCAAATGCGTGCTCGAACCGGGCGTATTCGCCGTCCCACAAATCCGCACGGTGCGCCCAAGTGAGCCACACCGCCTCCTGCGCCATCCACTCGGCTTCCCACGTCAATGCTTCGCCACAAACTGCGTCCCCCCCTAGGCACGCTTGACTTTCGACATCGAACGGTTGATGTTTGCACATTGTCGTACGGGCAATCAGTGAGACGAGGCGGAGCAAAAATGGAGGGGAAAACCGTAGTTTCGCTGCCCACCATACCAATACACTCCGACCGCGACTCGAACGCGGGACCACAAGCTTAGAAGGCTCGTGCTCTATCCAACTGAGCTATCGGAGCGTGACGCCGCACAGTATACCCGCACCTCGCCCCATTGTCAAGCCATCCATCTGTTCCACAGGGCAAACGCATTAGGAGTTGGATATACGTATGGAATTTATTATCAATAAG
>CAYWNS010000084.1:0-7497 GCA_964459715.1 uncultured Akkermansia sp. | reverse complement strand
CTCCTTCACTTCGTACTTCGTACTTCGTACCTCGTACTTGATCACCCCCGTGTCTCCCTGCCTCAAAGTCATCGCCCACCACTAAGCCTTTAATTTATGTGGGACAGATGTGACAGACGTGGATATGCCTCTACTTCGCACTTGACTCTCCCCCGCTTCTGTGGCACAATACCCCTGCTTTTGGCCCCGTCGTTCAATGGATAGGACGAAGGTTTCCGGTACCTTAGATGAGGGTTCGATTCCCCCCGGGGCTAGGTGAAGTACACGGAAAAGTTGAGCGCGCGCATACGCGCGACGCATTCGGCACTGTGTGTCGGGCTGGACCCTCGCCCGGAGGATGAGGACCTCCCGGGTTTGGCGGCATGGCTTCGCCGGGTAGTGGCGGAGACGGCACCGTTCGCTGCTGCGTATAAACCCAACATCGCCTACTTCGAAGCGATGGGACCGGCGGGGTTGCAGCTGCTTACAGATTTGCTGCCGGATATTCCGGCGGACATTCCTGTCATCTTGGACGTGAAGCGTGGTGACATAGGCGAGACGCAAAAGTATTACGCCAAAGCCTATTTTGAGCGCATGCAGGTGGATGCCGTTACTCTCAATCCCTTCATGGGTTACGACATCCTCGCACCCTTTTTGAACGCGCCCGGCAAGGGAATATACCTCCTCGCCGTCACTTCGAACGGCGGAGCGGCGGACATCGAGCGTCAGCGTTTGCAAGACGGACGCAAGGTTTACCGGCTGGTGGGGGACATGGTGGAGCGGGCGCGCCGGGAAGGTGCCGTGAGCGAGGTCGGACTCGTGGTGGGTCTCACGAATGCGGAGGAACGGCTGTTCGCAGAGTTGCCGGATGCCCCCCTGCTCATACCGGGTCTCGGGGCTCAGGGGGGAGAGTTGGAGACTCTCCGTGGATGTGTGCGTCAGTCTCCTGTGCTCGTCAATGTCTCGCGCGGTATCCTCTACAAAAATCCGGAGGTATCCTTCGCCGAGAAAGCCGCTGCGTACGCGGAGCAAATTCACCGCGTTCTCTCACTGTAACTCCGCGATGGCATGAAACAATACCTCGCTCTGCTGGAAGATGTGCTCACGAATGGCGTTGAGCGCGCAGACCGCACCGGCACCGGGACCATCGGGGTATTCGGTCGCCAAGCGCGTTTTGCTCTGCGGGATGGCTTCCCCTGCCTCACCACGAAAAAGCTGCACCTGCGCTCGATCATTTATGAGCTGCTGTGGTTTCTTTCAGGTAGTTCAAATGTGCGCTACCTGCAAGAAAACGGGGTGACGATCTGGGATGAATGGGCGGATGCCGACGGCGAGCTCGGTCCCATATACGGCTGTCAGTGGCGCAAATGGTCGGACGGGAAGGGCGGCAGCATCGACCAGATAGCCAATCTCATCCGTGGACTTAAGGAGAATCCGTGGGGACGCCGCCACATCGTGAGTGCGTGGAACGTGGCACAGATCGATAGGATGGCTCTCCCTCCATGTCATTGTCTATTCCAGTTCTATGTTTCCCCGGCTCGAGAGCCCGGCAGGCCCCACCGCTTGAGTTTACAGCTCTATCAACGCAGTTGCGACCTCTTTTTGGGAGTGCCCTTCAACATCGCGAGTTACGCATTGCTGCTCATGATGGTGGCGCAGGTATGCGGCTATGAGGCGCATGAGTTTATCCACACGTACGGAGATTTGCACCTCTACCTCAATCACTTGGACCAAGCTCGTCTGCAGCTCTCCCGCGAGCCCCGTCCTCTCCCCACCATGCGCATCAACCCGAATGTTGATGATATAGGTGCTTTCCGTTTCGAAGATTTCTCTCTGGAGAATTATAACTCGCACCCGCACATCAAGGCACCCATTTCCGTATGACCCCATCGTTCACAGGTGTTGTCGCCATGGACGAGTCACGCGCCATTGGTTTCTGCGGCGGCATCCCGTGGCATTTGCCCGCAGACCTGCGTCTCTTCAGGCAGCGTACCATGGGACACCCCGTCCTCATGGGGCGTCATACTTTCGAGAGCTTGGGGCATCCCTTGCCGGGTCGCCAGAATATTGTCCTTTCCCGCAGCACCACCTACCGAGCGGAGGGAGCGGTGGTCATCCGCGAGCCGCTTGAACTCGCCTCTCTCGATTTGATGCACCCGGAAGTGATGGTGATCGGCGGAGCGCAGGTGTATACGCTGCTCCTGCCGCACATAAGCACGCTTTATGTTTCCCTCGTTCCCGGAGAGCATGAGGCAGATACCTTCTTCCCGGAGTTTCGGCACCTGTTCTCCGAAGTTTCCGAACCGGTGCCCTACGATGGGTTCGAGCTCTATACCTACTTCCGGTGATGCCCGACGGGGGGTACGAGGTACGCGAGGTATGCGGAGCTGTGGTATGGGAACGGTGGGAGAGCAGCGGGACGGTGCTCCGTTCACCGGGGTTTTGGCGGGTGTGGTAAGCAATCGGGTTGTGTAGGAAAAACGTGCGTGATGAGAGTGTTGTGGTGCTACAGCTGTAACTAGTCGCGTCATTTGTGATGGACTGTGGTGCCACGCAAGCATCTCTTCATGGCTTCGCATACCGCAGGTGCATCATTCCCCCAAGTGCATAGATTTGGTCTCCACGCGCCGTTCCGGCTTCCTCCAACTCCCATGCGCAACTCCGTTGCGCCTAACTCCTTCACTTCGTACTTCGTACCTCGTACTTAATCACCCCCGTGTCTTCCTGCCTCGAAGTCACCGCCCACCCCTAAGCCTTTCATTTATCTGGGGGCACACCCGTCCCAATCAAATTCTCAAAAAACGCTGCGATGCTAATCCCCATGCGGGTTGCAGACGTCCTGCGTACCAAGGGTGCCTCAACCTCACGGATGCATGGATTTGTTCCCCACACAAGATTCCCGCTTTACGTTCATCGTCCCTCTCCGCGCAACCTTGTTGCGCCGAACTCCTTCACTTCGTACTTCGTACTTCGTACCTCGTACTTAATCCCCTCTCCGTTTTCCTGCCGCAAAGCCATCGCCCACCACTAAGCCTTTCATTTATTTGGGGCAGGTGTGGGTTCTATGCGGCGTAAACGGGTTGACACGTTTTTCCTTGACGTGGCACGCAATATCGGGCAGAATGTCGTGCGTGAACAAGTATGCCATCGCGTGTGTCTGCGCCGTCGCGGCATCCCTCGCTACGTCGTGTAAGCCACAGAGACCTGATATTCAAGAGCTTACGGAAATGCAGCAGAGAAATTCTCGGTTGCGCGAGGAGATCGCGCAAATGAAGAGACGCATTCTACAGGCCGGTGAAGATGTGCCCAACTTGCAAGAGCAGATTGACACGCGCAACAAGGAAGTTGTACAGGCTTACGAAACTCTCAAAGCTCTAAAGGCTCAGGAAACCGAAGTAAGTATGCGTCGCATCGAGCTTGAGGGTCGTTTGGATTCTTTCCGTGAGTCCTTCCGTGAGCTGCAAAATCGTGTCGTAGCAACCATCAAAAACGAGCAATGAGCCTCTCTTCCAATCGTAAGTCAGATTCTTTCCACCCATCATCCATTCCGCTGAGTGGTGTTGTCCCCAAGTCTTCCGCTATACCGCCTCTCCCGGAGCGTCCGAAAACTGAGCCTACTCCTCGGTCGAAGTCCGACGACAAACCTGGCGGCAACCCTGCTGAGAAACGTTCTGATAGCCCGGAAGAGCGACCGACAAAGAAGCCGGACAAGGATCATTCCACCGTGCGTGCGGGGACGTCCGCTGCTCCTGCGTCGGGTACTGACACATCTGTAGTACGGACAGCTTCCCCGAAAGCCGTCAGCACGCGTATGCGGAAGTGGCAGGCATTGGCACTGGACACATTGCTGGTGCTCATGGTCATCGGGGTTGTGGGGGGCGGCGGTTATTATCTCAAAAAACAGTGGGAGCAGTATCGCGTGCCCGGCATCATGGAACTCACCCAAGCCGAGTGTATGGACCTCTGCGAGCAACGAGAAGCCCTGCAAGATGCCGCTAACCACGCTGACGAGCAGCTCCTCATGCGCAGCAAGCTCGCGCGTTTGGAAAATCAACTGTCTGAGTTTTCCCAGCTTAACGACCGATTGCGCGCTTCCATCTCGAATCAGCAAAACCGCGTTCTCGCCCTTCAACACGAAATCCGCCGAACCGACCGCGATTACCGCAACGTTGCCCGGGGACTCCTCCCGGGGCTTCCCATCGGTAATGTCTCGACTAAGCGCGGTCGTTCCTACCCTAAGGCGACAATTTCTCGTCTGATGGGGAAGCGCATCAGTGTCCGTACCCCGGAAGGTGCCGCCTCGTTCCCCGTCTCAGAGCTCATCAGAGATAATCTCCCCACCATTGTCCTGTATGCCCTAGGGGATGTCGACCTCGTGGATATGTCTGACTTCACCTCCGACGGCACGGCTCCTTCCCCTACAACACCTGAAAATTCGAAGCTGCGGAAGGTTTCTGACCAAACCCGGGAGCAGGCAGACGTGGATTACGCCCCGGTATCTTCCGGGCCCGTGGTTGATACCGATGCCAACAAAACGAGTACCAACGTCGGCGATGATGGTCTACCCCCCGCTACCCCATCCGACGAGGGTGGCACTTGGCAGGCTCCTACCGAACAACTCCCCCTCTGAGCTCCTCCCGGCATCCCCGGGGAATCACATCTGTCCCAAATAAATTAGAGGCTTAGTGGTGGGCGATGGGTTTGCCGCAGAGAGACGGGGAGGTGATCAAGTACGAGGTGCGAAGTATGAAGTGAAGGGGCTAGGCGCAACAAGGTTGCGCGGATGATCTGAGAGAAGGCAAAGCGGAAAAGACGCGCGGGGGACAAATCCATGCACCCGTGAGGTTGAAGCCCCTTGGTACGCAGAGCGTCTGCAACCCGCATGGGGATTAGCACCGCAGCGTTTTTTTGAGAATTTTATTGGGACGGGTGTGCCGGGGAATAGAGGTTTTAATAAGGAGTACGAAGTAGCAACGCTGTGGGGGGGATGTGGTGAAAGTGTGGAGGCGAAACAACCCCACCGGGACGTGCTACGCGTGCTGAGTCGCATCCGTCTTAGGAAATCCCGCTTTACTTTCTCCCAACCATCCTGCGCAACCGTGTTGCGCCTGACTCCTTTCCCGTCCGCGCGACCAAGTTATCGCTTACCACCGGACGTCTTCTTTTCTCGAGACCGCCGTGGAGTCGTGTTCTGCTGCCAAGTCCAATCCCGGCGGTTCAGCGAGGTCAGACAAGCGGCGAGCAGATCGACGCAGGCTTGCAGGTCTGTCTTGTGAGCCATCTCGATACTCTGGTGCACATTGCGCACGGGTATAGAAATGGCACCGGTGATTGCCCCGCCGGCGGTGAACTTTTGCAATGCCCCGGCATCTGTTCCCCCCGCTGCCAGCAGCTCAGTTTGGTAGGGGATTTTTTTCTCCTCACAAAGGGTTTTCATATACTGCACCATGCGCGAATCGGTGATGAGCGTGCCGTCGTATACTTTCACTCCGACTCCGGCTCCCAGCTCCGTGCATTTATCGTGTGCCGCCGCCCCGGGGGTATCGTAGGCGATGGTAGTGTCCAGCGCAAAGGCAAAGTCCGGTTGCAGCCGGAGGGTGGCTGCCTGCGCCCCTCGCAACCCAACTTCTTCCTGCACGGTAAAGACCGCGTACGTGTCGTAATCCGGCTTTTTGCGCGCTTTCTTGATCGCACGCACAGCCTCGATGAGTACATAGCAGCCTCCCCGGTTGTCGATGCTTTTCACGTTGACGCAGTTTCCCATCTCCATCAAGTCACTGATGCGCGTGATGGCATCCCCCACCGCGACGTACTTTTCCACGTCCTCCTTCGGCAGTCCAACATCCACCACGTAGTCCGTGACGACGGGCATTTTGCCGCGTTCCTCCGGTGTCATCACATGGATAGGCTTCACTCCCATACACCCGGGTAAATCCTTGCGCCCATGCACCATCACCCGCTGCGCGGTAAGCGTCTTGGGGTCAAAGCCTCCTAGGGGAAGTATACGGATGAACCCCTTTTCATCAATATGTCGCACAATGAAGCCTATCTCATCCATGTGCGCCGCGCACATAACTTTTTTCTCAGACGATTTTCCGCAGATGCTGCAAACCACATTCCCTATATTATCCACTTCCACCTCATCGCACAGCGGTCTCATTTCCCGCACAATGAGGTCCCGTATTTCATTCTCAAAACCGGGAGCCCCGGCAGCCTCGCACAGTTGCTTAAAAAGTGTCGTATTCATCGCCCCGAGCATACTCCCCTCCGCGTGTCTCGTCAAGTACGAACGTTTCGTCCGCCACCTGTCCCAATAAAATTTTCGAGAAACGCCACCATGCTCATCCCCGTGCGGGTTACAGACGCTCTGCGTACCAAGGGGGCTTCGACATCGCAGGTGCATGGATTTGATTCCCACGCGTTGTTCCGGCTTTGCGTCTTCCACTTCCCTCCGCGTAACTCCGTTGCGCCTATCTCTTTTACTTCGTACCTCGTACTTGATCACCCTCGCGTCTTCCTGCCCCAAAGTCACCGCCCACCGCGAAGTTCATATTTTCCCTGGGACAGGTGTGTCCGCCCACGCCTGTCCCAATAAAATTCTCGGGAAACGCCGCCATGCTAATCCCCATGCGGGTTACAGACGCTCTGCGTACTAGGGGGGGCTTCAACATCACGGGTGCATGGATTTAGTTCCCTCACGTCGTTTTGTCTTTGCATCCTCCCGCCATGCCCGCGCAACACCGTTGCGCCTAACTCCTTCACTTCGTACTTCGTACTTCGTACCTCGTACTTGATCACTTTCCCGTGTCTTCCTGCCTTAAAGTCACCGCCCACCACTAAGCCCTCAATTTATTTGGGACAGATGTGGTGTCCGCCA
Source organism: uncultured Akkermansia sp. (assembly GCA_964459715.1). Lineage (GTDB taxonomy): Bacteria > Verrucomicrobiota > Verrucomicrobiia > Verrucomicrobiales > Akkermansiaceae > Akkermansia. The sequence continues at coordinate 641 of CAYWNS010000084.1, read as the reverse complement.
CCTATCTCAGTTAAATTCCTTCGGAGAGTTACCGCAAATTTTTCTCGAGACGATGTTCTTTTCTGTGGTAATGTTCTTGACAAATCGGGGAGTTCGTGTAAACTCTGTCCACCGAGATCAATTCGTATCATTATGGCACATACACTGTCCGCAAAGAAGCGCATTCGCCAGACTGAGTCCCGTACCGCCGCCAACCGCGCCGTCATGTCGCGCGTACGTACATTGCGCAAAAAGGTAGCTGCCGCCGTGGCAGAGAAGGATAAGGAAGCGGCGGTAGGTGCGTATAACCGCTTCGCCTCGGCAGTGGATAAGGCAGCAAAGAAGGGTACTGTGCATCGTAATCGCGCCGCCAATTACAAGAGCAAGGCGGCTAAGGCGATCGCCTCGCTTTCCTGAGTGCGCATCCCGCCCTCCTGCTTCGGCTCTCTTCGTGTCGGTGAGCTCCAGTGTTGCCGCGCTGTGACCGCGATGATTGTGGTTCCATGCCACATCCATGTGTTTGAGTGACTGGGTGTGACTCCCCGTGCGATGACGACCGCAAAGCGAGTGTGCGGCACAAAATGACAATGCGAACGTTTGTCGCGCACGTGTGCGACGTGTGGCGTGGGTGCGGCAAGAGGACTGCGTATTAGGAATACGTA
>CAYWNS010000083.1:0-7608 GCA_964459715.1 uncultured Akkermansia sp. | reverse complement strand
GAATCCCGGATTTAATTTTTTTTGTCATGAGGTGCATTTCTACTTGCAATGCACACTCCGCCTCACTCGCGCAACTCCGTTGCGCCGAACTTAAATACTTCGTACTTCGTACCTCGTACTTCGTACTTGATCTCCCCCGTGTCTCCCTGCCTCAAAGCCATCGCCCACCACTAAGCCTTTAATTCATTTGGGACAGACGTGAATGGCAACAACTTTATCGCTTGGGTTTGGGGATTTGGAAAAACGCGTTGAGCTGCGAGGCGGAAAAAGTCGGCGGAGTTTCTCCGTGTGCCAAGGCATCTATTATTTTATTGTAATGCTCCAGCTTGAGTGTCAGGTAACTCATGCAGAGCTTGAGCTCATCCAGTTGATTATTCAGGCGCGCCCGAGTCTGCAAGAGCAATTTCCGCCGATCACGCAAGGTTTCGTCCCCATCATCGACCATAGAAAAATACCGCTTCATCTCCGAGAGAGACAACCCGGCGGCGCGTAGGCAACGCACCGTGTTCACACGACTTATCTCCCGCTCGCCGTAATGCCGGTTCCCCGCCCCGTCGCGCGGCACCGGGGGAATAATGCCCTCATCTTCATAAAAGCGGAGGGTGGCGGCGGAGAATCCGGAAGCCGCCGCTACCTGAGCTATTGTTTGACTCTCATCCATGCCCCCATTATACAACTTAAGGTAACATGAAGGGAAGAAAAATCGGCACACACACCTCTCCCAAGAAGTTTGCTGAAAATCACCGCCACGCCGGTCCCCATGCGGGTTGCTGACGCTCTGCGTACTAGGGGGCATAAACTTCACAGGTGCATTGATTTATCTCCCACGCGTGTTTTCCGCTCTGCGTTCCTCCTCCTCACTTGCGCAACTCCGTTGCGCCGAACTTAAATACTTCGTACCTCGTACCTCGTACTTGATCTCCCCGTCTCCCTGCGCCAAAACCATCGCCCACCACGAAGCTTTTCTTATTTGGGACAGGTGTGGTGATCAACATGTACGCTTTTGCAATTTTCGCTTGGGAAAAGTTCGGCGGTGTGCTAGAATGAGCCGCGATGCCTTGCGAATGGATAGACTTGGAGTGCTGCGACCCCGCGTGGTGGCAGGTAGTGGTTGTGGGGCTCCTCGGTGCCTGCGTCGGCTCTTTCCTGAACGTGGTCGTCTATCGACTGCCGCGTGGCTTAAGCGTGAACAAACCGCCGCGTTCGTTTTGCCCCACCTGCGGAGCTGCCATCCCGTGGTACCACAACCTGCCTATTATCAGCTGGTTGCTCCTGCGCGGGCGGAGCGTCTGCTGCAAGAAGCCCATCAGCATTCGCTACTGGTTAGTTGAACTTTCCTCCGCGCTGCTTTTTTCTGCTATTGCATGGTACTTCAATTACGAACAATTTGCGGCAATCCTTCTTATTTGTCTCTGGGCGGCGGGGCTGCTGGCGATGCTGGCAATGGATTGGACGGAAATGGTGGTGCACCCGAAGGTGGCATGTGCGACGTCTGTTTTCGGCTTGGCGGCAGCTGTGCTTGCTCCACAGTTTCCCGAGGTCTCCGCTTTCACCCCGTGGGAAGGTCTCTTGTGGAGTTGCGTGGGAATAACGGGCGGTTTCGTACTTTTCCGCGTCGTCGCGCTGGTCGGTCACCTGCTCTTCGGACGCCGCGAGTTCCGGCTTCAGACACCGGAGCAATGGACCCTGCGGCAGCGCGGTGAAGATATCTGCCTTACCATCGATGGTCACGAGTTCCTTTGGTCCCACGTATTTTCCGACGCAGCGGGCTGTCTTTCCCTGCGACAAGCCAAAATTGACCAAATCCCCGGCGAGGTCGACACCGTGTCTTTCTCGGAAACATCTGTGCGCGTATGCGGCACGGAGCATTCCCTAGAGCAATATGAGTCCCTGAGCGGTACTGCTTCTGCGGTCCTCACCAAGCGTGCCGCCATGGGCAGCGGCGACGCGTGGATCGCGATGTCTATCGGCGCATTCTGCGGCTGGCAGGGTGTGGTCTTTTCGCTGGTCATCGGCAGCTTCATCGGGCTGGCGTTGGCCCTCCTCCTGCGCATCCGACGCGGTCAGCCCATGCCCTTCGGTCCGGCTCTCATTCTTGCCGCCTACGTCTGGTTATTCGTCGGACCGACAGCTCTGGAGCGATATTGGGAACTGCTGGGCGCAATGTGATTCAAACCTGTCCCTGCGTCCCTCCACACCTGTCCCAGTAAAATTTTCGTGTATCGCCGCAATGCTAATCCCCGTGCGGGTTGCAGGTGCTCTGCGTACCAAGGGGGCTTCAACATCACGGGTACATGGATTTGGTTCCAACACGTTGTTCCGGCTTTGCTCCTTCCACTCCACTCCGCGCAACTCCGTTGCGCCTAATTCCTTCACTTCGTACCTCGTACTTGATCGCCCCCGTGTTGCCACGCAATGAAGTGATCGCTCTACTCTGAGCGTTTAGGACAGATGTGGCGTCCCGCTCCTCTCTCCGTTCGTTTCCGACCGAGTGGTTATGCCCATTCTAGGATGAGACGGGCGCGTAAGCTACCCCCGCCTTCGATAAGATGCTCCGAGACTGCGTCGGCGATTCGGTGGGTGATGCTCAGTGCCTCTCCCAACGAGCTTTCGTGCTTGTAGGAGACGCGGATGCGGTGTGGGGCACCGGCGGGAGGCTTGGGCAGGGAGTCGAGCACCCAAGTGAGATAGGCGGAGTTGTTGATGTGCCCGTTGAAGTCGAGGTCCCGGCGTGAGGTAACGAGGTAGGAGATGAATGGCGGTGTCGTAGGCGCGGTGGGTGGCGGCGGTAAAGCGGGCTTGGAAAGCGGAAGGGTCAAATCTGCGCGTTTGAGGGGGACGGGACGACGGGAGTTCATGTCGATGAGCACCCAGAAAATGTCGGCACGCGCTACGAGCTCACCGCCTTCATCCGCCATGTCGATGAATCGGTGGGCTTGGAGCGGTGTGGCTTGCCCGGTGTTCGTGTGCAACGTGACGGCTTCCTTCCACCGAGGACACCGCATGAGCTCGAAGTTGCCCTGCACTTCTACCCATGCCAAACCATGCTCGCGTGCCCAATCGAAGCCAAAGTTATTGGCGGAAGCATGCAACTCCGCCATCTCCTGACAGTGCAACAAAAACCATTCCGGTTTCATCAGGAGGTCCGGTCCGCATTCATAGCTCGCTATCCGATGAGGAACAACAAGGTCGGTCATGCCCCTCACTCTACCACAGCGCAACCGGGTGTCAAGCACGAACCAAACCGATCCCGAGAAAGGTGTGGATGCGGACACCTGCGGAGGGATCGTGGTTCAATGCTGTGACCCGGCTTTCGTTGCGCGAACGACTAACTCATTTCCAAAGTGGGTGTTCCATCCAATGCGGATTCGTAAACCCGATGCCTTTGTAGGCTTGTTTAGGGACACCGTTAGTAGATGTTAAGAGCTCTACTAGACGTTCTCGCCAATGACTGCGTGGCGCGATGGCTTTCATGACCTGATAGCTGAAGGTTAATGCTGCCGCTGTAGTATCCAAGCCGCGTACGAGTTTTTCTCCTCTCCCGGTTGGCGTCCATGTTTGCGATATACTATCCCACCTGTAATCCCAGAGGGGGTTCTTGCCGTGCCCTAGAATGGCTTTACAGCTCTTGCTCAGCCACCGTTTGTTCCAGATGCGCGCTTGGTGGGCGCAGCAGTTTCGGACATCTCTTAGCAGCGATATTCCGGAAAGAAAGAATTCAATATCATTTCCCATACCCATCTCCGTGGCTATTTGTTTCGTGATTCCGGAGTTACTCTTAAAGCCCTTAACAATGAGTTTACGCAGATTTCCAAAAGTTGTAAATTCGACAAAGATTTCCACAGGTAAATAGCGTACATCTGCATACAATTTACGGTAGCGCACGGCATCCTCAGCGGGACTGCTCCGGTAGTAGTCATCTACAGCAGACAAGAACCGTCCGACTGGGAAAGAAGGACTGTAATTATTGCTGCTCCTGTGTGGAAAATCATTCTTTGTTTTCTCTGCCCAAAAATGAGCTATAAGGGTTCTCAGTGCCACTTCAACGCAAGCAGATGAATCAAAGGTGAGCCGACGGAGTTTGCTGTCAAACACATAACGAGCCCAAATGTCTTCCCAATATGTGCCCGGGAAAAATTGAAGTTGCGCTCCATGTTGGTCATTAACGAGATTACGTTTCCGGTACGCCTCAAACCTGCGATAGTTAATGTACCGGAGGCGTGAAGCAATCTCCTGACGAAGAAGCACCTCGTTCAAGCCGGATGAACTGCGCATACCTGCCTTTACGAGCATGTCAGCCTGTTTTTCATGTGTTGGCGTATATGGAATCATGGTATTCCCAATTGTGAGATGACCCCAGGTACTTAACGCACCCGGGGTCAAATGAAACTGTGGTTTTTTCGCTGCACCAGATGCAACGTCACCCGTTTGAGCGGATGACCCACCCCACGCCCCGACTCTATCATAATTTACCTCTTATGGCAAGATTTTTTTTTGGGGGGGGGAATCCACACCTGTCCACACCTGTCCCAGTAAAATTCCCGAAAAGCACTGCGATGCTAATCCCCATGCGGGTTGCACACGCTCTGCGTACCAATGGGGCTTCAACCTCACGAGCGCACAGATTTTTCTCCCAAGCCTACTTCCCGCTTTGCATCCACCGCTCCTGCGCAACTCTGTTGCGCCGAACTTAAATACTTCGTACTTCGTACTTGTGGTGGGCAAGGCGGGGGTGGGAGTCGGCAGGGCGGAGGTCAAGTGCGAGGTACGGGCTTCCTCACGAACGGTAAACGCGTGGTAGACGCGGACCGAGCCCGGTAAAGATATCCCATGGAATAGTCCCGGCGCGTCGTGCCAGTTCTTCTACCTGCTGCACGGACCCGATGAGTTCCGCTTCGTCTCCGACTTGCGCATCGGGCACCGCACTCACATCTGCCATGATTTGATCCATCGTCACGCGTCCCAAGGTGGGGCAGCGCACGCCACGTATGTTGACGCACACCCCCTGACCGGAAAAATGCCGACGCCACCCGTCCGCGTAGCCGATGCCGATGGTTGCCACGCGCGTGGGAGCGGGGGTGGTGTAGGTGCGACCGTAGGAAATCCCGTGTCCAGCCGGTAAAGTACGCACGAGTGTCACCGTGGCTACCAGTCGCAGCGTGGGACGCAATTCCCCTGCCCAGCGGCTGCTCACCGGTGCCACCCCGTAAAGCATGAGCCCCGGTCGCACCATGTTGGCACACGGAACTTGATATCGGAGCAACCCCGCGCTGGCAGCCAAATGCACATAGCGCAACTCGGTATACCGCGCTACCTCGCGCACGCATTGCTCAAACAGCCGGATTTGCGCCCGGGAAAACTCCTCGTCTTCACCAGCGACGGGCATGTGCGACATGACACCTTCCACGCGCAGATAAGGCAGGGAGCAAAGCTGCGGCAGCACCTCCCCGAGTTCTGCGGGGAGGAAACCCTCCCGTCCCATGCCTGTGTCCAGTGCCAAGTGCACGGCAAGTTCGCGCCGCATATCGGCGGCAATGCTCGCAAAGTGTTGTGCCTCCTCCCAAGAAGAGAGCGTGAAGCCCCACCCGTTGCGCGCCGTTTCCTCGCGTTCACCGGGGGCGCACGGTCCGAGCAGGAAAGGACGCGTCCCCTTGCTCACAGCCGCCACACGCCGTGCTTCTGCTCCGTTTGCCACACCGTAAAATGCCGGAGTCTCGCCATCGAAGGCACGCACGACCTCCTCCAGCCCGTGCCCGTAGGCGTCCGCTTTCACCACGGGCATCACCCGCGCCTCCCCCGCAGCGCGGCGCGCCACCCTTAGGTTGTGCACCACGGCAGCCGTATCCACCTCCACGCAGGCTCTGGGCACGCTCCCCTCCATCTCTACGCATCGAACACATCCCCGCGCGGCGTGATCGCGCCCCGCCGGGGAATGCTACGTCGGACAAAGAGCCAAACACGCACGCGGAATCGTCGCTGCGTGCCCACCTCACTTGGTGGCTGCTTTCTCATCGAGCTTCTCGCGCACTTTCGCCTCAATCTCAGCATAGAGATTCGGGTTCTTGCGCAGCTCATCCTTAGCGGCATCGCGCCCCTGCGCGAGTTGCGCGCCCCCATAGCTAAACCACGATCCCCGCTTCTGGATGATGTCATACTCCAGTGCCAAATCAATGAGACTGCCGACCGAAGAAATTCCCTCGTTGTAAATGATGTCGAACTCGCATTCCGTAAACGGCGGCGCAACTTTATTCTTCACCACCTTCAGCTTCGTGCGGTTCCCCGCCACTGTGCCATCTGTCCCCTTGATCTGCCCTATGCGCCGTATATCACAGCGCACGGACGCGTAAAACTTCAAGGCTCTCCCGCCCGGCGTCGTTTCCGGATTCCCAAACATCACCCCGATCTTCTCGCGTATCTGGTTGGTGAAAATGCACACGGTGCTCGCCTTGGCTATGAGCGATGTGAGCTTCCTCAGAGCCGCGCTCATGAGTCGCGCCTGCGCCCCCACGGTGCTATCTCCGATGTCTCCCTCAAGTTCTTGCCGTGTGACCAGTGCCGCTACCGAGTCGACTACGATCACATCTATCGCGTTGGACCGTACCAAAGCCTCGCATATCTGCAGGGCTTCCTCCCCGCTGCCGGGCTGCGATATGAGCAAATCGTCCAAGTTCACCCCCAACTTCGCTGCGTACGACGGATCCAACGCGTGCTCCACATCGATAAACGCCGCCAACCCGCCCGCTTTCTGCGCCTGCGCAATGACCGTGAGTGTCAGCGTCGTCTTGCCGGAAGATTCCGGTCCGAACACCTCCACCACCCTGCCACGCGGAAATCCGCCCACACCCAACGCCCGATCGATGAGCAAATTACCCGTCGGTATGGCATCGACCTTCAACGTTTTGCGATCCCCCAACCTCATGATTGCTGTTTCGCCAAAGTCCTTCTGTATCTGCAGCATCGCCGCGTCCAACGCGCGCTGCCTCTGCGCCCGCTGATTATCCTGTCCCGGTGAAATTTCTTTACTCATGTGCCCCAAATTATACCCCTTTTCCTCCCCCCTGACAAGCAAAATGTCACATCACACCACATCTGTCCACAGCCGTCCCAAGAAAAATACGAGCCTCGTGGTGGGCGATGACTTTACGGCGGGAAGACGCGGGGGTAATCAAGTACGAGGTACGAAGTACGAAGTACGAAGTATTTAAGTTCGGCGCAACGGAGTTGCGCAGAGGAACTTCAGAGAATGCAAAGCGGTAAATACGCGTGGAGCATAAACCCATGCACCCGTAAGGTTGACGCCCCCACGATGCGCGGATTGTGTAAAAACTGCGTAGGAACCGGCATTGCCGCGTCTGCCAGAAACTCCCCTAGGACAGACATGTTCCCTGCCACACACGCCCGCTTTCCCCACCACATACCTCCCTCCACAGCTTTGCCACTTCGTACTTCGTACTTCGTACCTCGTACTTCCCTTTTGCCTCGTACTCCTCGCCTACCTCACACCCCCAACACGGACGCGCAACCTGCACCGAGCTGCGGCTCCACGCAGACCTCCTCCCCGGCTTCGCTACTTCGTACTTCGTACTTCGTACCTCGTACTTCCCTTTT
>CAYWNS010000082.1:0-7616 GCA_964459715.1 uncultured Akkermansia sp. | reverse complement strand
CCGCCCTCTATGCCCTCTTCGCCCGCCTCCGCGACTCCATCTACTCCCTCCTCCACCGCTCCTGAGCCCCCTTTCGTCCTTCTCCTTTTTGACGGGCTCTTCCCAATACCTCACTCTACTCTGTAACTACCCCTCGGTGGAAGAAGATTCGTTGCCGCTTGGTTCTTTCACGCGAATGGAATTGTAGAGTTGTCCATGGAATTTTTCTTTTCCCTCGGTGGGTTTGTTCTAACCGCGTCGGAGCCAGAACGGGAAAAGCGAGACAAATTCTACATTTGGTCTGGGGAAAGTCCTGAGTTGCGCAGGATAAAGACCTTGTCGCCACGACGCACCCTGGCGGGAAGAGGGATGAGGACGGTGGTGCCTTTGCGGGCAAAGCGGACGGGCTGGGCAATGCCGGAAGTATCATCCTGACGCATGTGGGTAAGGGTGTGACGGAGGACACCGGTGGTGGTACCGGTGAATTCGAGAGTATCGCCGAGGGTGAGGTCACCGGCATTGAGCGAAATTTCTGCGACGGAGGGATGGGCGTAGAACTTAAGTACAGTACCGAGGAATACGCGCCTTTCAGTGGCATGGTTACCGGGGACACCGCTCCAATTCGTCATATCCTCTGCCAAGTAATAACCGCCGTGCCAGAACGAGCGGTTGAAGACAGTATGCAAGCGAGACTCCCAAGACTGAACTTTCTCGGGGCACCAAGAACCCCGTGACCAAGCTTCGACAGCTTCGCGGTACACGGAAGTCACCGTACTGACGTAAGCGGGGGAGCGACCGCGCCCTTCGAGTTTGAGCACAGACACCCCAGCGTTGAGAATGCGGTCAAGCACACGGATGGTGCAAAGATCAGCCGGGGACATGATGTATTGGTTATCCAGCTCGAGTTCGAAACCGGATTCAACGTCGGTGACACGGTACTTCCTGCGGCAGAGTTGAAAGCACTCACCCCGGTTGGCACTGTGATTGTGGGCAGCTAAACTCATACCACATTTGCCGGAGATAGCAATACACAGTGCGCCGTGCGCGAAGAGCTCGATGCGCACCGGGCGACCGGAGGGACCACAGATCCTTTCGCTCTCCACCGTGCGGATGATATGACTGATGCGGTCGAGCGACAACTCACGCGCCGGTACGACTACGTCCGCGAAGTCCGCATAAACACGCAGGGCATCAACGTTGCTGACGTTGGCTTGTACGGAGATATGCACCTCCAGACCGAGACTGCGGGCAAAGCGAATGACCGCCCAGTCAGCGGCAATGACGGCATCTACACCGGCAGAGGCGGCAGCGCGGAGGAGTTGCCGCATCTGCTCCAATTCAGCATCGTATACCACCACATTGCAAGTGAGATAAGCGCGAACAGAGAGCGCGTGGCACAGACGCACGACCTTCGGTAAGTCCTCGATGCTGAAATTCGAAGCGGCGTGGGCACGCATATTGAGCTTTCCGACACCGAAATACACGCTGTTGGCACCGGCACGCAGAGCCGCTGCCAGACTCTCAAATGAGCCCGCAGGAGCCATGATTTCAACGGGTGGTCGAGAAGCGGACTGCATCATGACTTAGGAATACGGCGCAGGAGGAGACGAAATTCCCGCTCCGGGCGACCATGTTGGCGATTCACATCGCCGAGCATTTTGCGGGCGGAGTCCGGAAGGAATTCCCAGATATCCGGCTCGACAATGAGACGGTCATCGCCGGAGAATGAAAGGTGGGCGGTGACGGAGCGGTCTCGCCAAGTGAGGCGGACGAGGTAGGGCTCTTTCTCGGTTTGCAGCCACTCGTAAGAGAGTTTGCCGTGATGTGTACCGCGCCAAACGGCATGCGCGGGCTGCACCTCAACCCGCATGCGCATGCTTTCCTCCTTCCATTCGCCGAGCACGAGCTCCCTCGGATCCGCTGCGGGCCACAACAAGTAGGCTGCAAGTACCACCAAGTACACAGCAACACTGATGAGCCACCAACGCTTTGCGGTCCAACTCAGCATACACCATACCAAGATTTACGCCTCCCTTCGGGCGTAAAAGTTCAAAGGGAACGTCACCGAGCGCACGGTCATCCTGCTTCGAATTGCGGGCAGAGGGGAGTCATGATGTGCTTTCTTCCTGTGGGGGACGATGCTGCGCGGCTTCCGACAGAAAAATTTCCGCCACGCGGAAAGCACGGTGGGCGGTTGCGGCAGCTGCGCGATCATCCATGAGTGCCAAACCCTCCTCCACCACTTCTCCTTTGAAGATTTTCCAAGCGTAGCACTCCAGCTGAGCGGCATCCACACGTGTGTTGGTCGGGGAGGGGACATCTGTCGCGCTCGCGGGGTCAGCTTTACGGCGACGGTTGCGGTGGTGCTTGCGTGGTTTGCCCGTGGGTTCATGACCACCTACGGTCTCGGGTTCAGGGTAAGCCGGGGCAGGAGCTTCCTTGGATTCTCCTGACTTGCTTGACGATTTGTTTGCGGTCTTGCGCTGTCGCACAGGTTTCGCGGTCTTTGCTTCTACCGGATTCGTAGCGGGTGTTTGTGTGATACGCTCTTGAGTTTCGGCACCCTCATGTTTGGTAGGAGGAATGGCGGCGTTCGCTGCGTCATCGGCTGTGTCTTCATTCATCATTGTCCATCATCAGTATGGTTTTGTTCGTTGGAGAGCAAGGGCTTCGGGAAGAAAGTCCACGAGCTCATGTTTGTTTTTCCGTCTGTGCATTTCCAAGTCAGCTGCACTACGACTTTGGGCTGGTAGAGGCGCATCGTGGGACTCCACTGCACGGTGGCATTCGCCGTGTCGATTTTCGCCGGTACAAGCCCGAAACCGCTCACACGCATCTTGACGCTCGATAAGTCGATATCGGGCACAGCACCGAGCTTGGCAGAAATGAGAGGCAAGTTTTCATCCGCTGCGGAATTCGCGACGGGAAACACAGGAAACGGCGGCGGTGGGGTACCCCCGGATGCCATCGCTTCTTCTCGCTGTACTCGCTCGCGGCGCGAAGAAAAGTCTACTGCGCGACGGAAAATGGAGCCATCGGTGCCGAACACCATGTAGCGGTGTATGTGTAGGGCACTATTTTGCACGGTCTCCTTGCCTGCGACCACCGTGAAAGCCGCCACATAGCCGTACGACGGCAGACGCTCCAGCATGGCATCGGTGATGTAGCCACCCGGGTAGCAATACGTTTTGATGGGACCGAAGAGTTCGGAGAGGCGTTTGAAGGAGTCGCCCATCTCCGTGTCCATCAACTTTGAAAACGCTTCTTCTCCTTGTGCCTCAACTCCTTTCCATTCTCTGGGGAAGAGATGGCTGGTGGAGTGGCTGCCGATGGTGGCACCATGCTGTTGCATTTCGCGAATCATGGCTGGGGTCATACTGTCGCCTCTCCCTGTTATATATTTGGTGTAAAGGAATAGAGTGAATGGGAAGCCAAATTCCCTGAGGATAGGGAAAGCCTCTGTGTAAACGCCGCGCCAGCCGTCATCCAAGGTAATGAGCACGCACTGCTCGGGCAGCTGCCGGTTGCCCAGTTTCCAGTCCAAGAATTCTTGCATGCTGATGACTCGTAGCCCGGCTTTGTGAATGTACTCCATCTGTTGTCGGAACTCGGATGTACGCATGAGCATTTCCGAAACCGGTTTGGTTTCGCTGAAATTGTGATACCCGAGAACGGCGACACGGGTTTTCTCTCGCGGGACGAGTTTTGTGTTATTGACATCCGACTCCCCCCCTCCTGAGGCGACCTCCGGAGCAACCGCAGAAGGATCGGGATCCATGGGAGGGGGCTCGAAGTATTGCCCCCATGCTACGCCGACCACCCAGAGCCAGAACATGTACAGCGCGCGCCTCATCCGCTCAAAAGATAGCACATTGCCCGGTGATAGCAAGTCTTTTTTTCTTGCGGAGGTGCCCTCCGGAGAGTAGAATGCAGATGTGAGGATGAGGTTTCTTTCCGTATTATCGGCGGTGCTCGGGCTTGTCCTGAGTGCGTGCTCGACCTGCTATAACGATCGGTTCGGTCGTGAATTGATCGGCTTGAGCGGTATCCAAGTAGTGTCGCTCATCGGTGTGCCCTCCGCCTGTTACGAGCAGGGGGACATCAAGGTGATGGAGTGGGTGTACAACGGCACCTATCGGAGCAATTGGGTCGTGACCGGACGGCATGATATTTGGATGCACCCACATGGCTTCATGTACAGTGCGTATGTGTCGCCCACAGTCGGTGTGGATACGATACCGCAGGTGGCAATGCTGCGCCTCACTCTGGAAAAGGATCGCGTGACATCTTACACCTACCAATTCAACGGTGACAATATGTGCAACTACTTTGTCCCGGAGAGCTTTATCGAACGTTATAAGATCGAAGATAAAGCCCGCCGACGATAATTTTCTTTACCTCATAACAGATATGATACCATCATGACAATCAAACATATATTCCTTGCATCCTTGTGTACGGGCAGCCTTTGGGCTGCCGCCATGCCGGATTATCCGGTCATTTATGATCCCTCTGTGGGTGGACCCGTGGCAAATCCTGCATACGGTAAACCGGAGGCAGTCCCGGATCAGAAGCACGATGTGGGTGCGCAAGTCAAGCACGCTCCCGCGATGCCTCGATACCGAGATGCTTCGAACTACGAGCTCAACGTCACTCTCAGTTATGACTTTGATGCTACCCCGGGCGACGCTTACGCGTGCGACATGGCTGGCATCGACATCGAGTGCGCTTACTATCTGACACAACACCAAGCATTGACGCTTTCGCTCGGTTTTTCCGGCGGCGGCGATACGGAAAATTATTGGGTTATTGACCCAAAAGGATCGTATCCGTGGACTGACAGCTACGACCGCTATTCCCTCACCTTGATGGGAGGCTACCGCTATGTGCAGAAACTTGGGAGATATTGCGAGGTACAAGTAGGTGCCAAGTGTGGCATGGATTTGCAAATTCTGGATACCGATTTTGGTCCCGGCTGGAGCGGCTACTACGAAGGTATGATCGATGATAGGGGTGATACCCATGCTGCTGTCGGTTTCGGATATGCCGGTTATGTGAACCTATGCTTCCCGGTGGGTAAGAACGCTTACCTCCTCGTGGGGTATCAATACAGAGGCTCCACCACAAAACCTCACGCTAAATATGACCTCCCCGGCGAGCATCTCGACATCCGGACTCACTGCATGCGCTGGCACGAGGTACGCGCAGGCGTAAGCATTAACTACTAGGAGCGGCGGACAAGAGGTACGAAGTCATTTTTTAGGGGGAGCGGACGTGGTGCTGCGGAGTATGTCGCGTGTACATTCGCGGGCGGCGACGTCATCCGCTAGGATAGTGGCGAGGTCCGGTGTACCGAGGTGTGGAGTAAGGAGCTCTAAAGAACGGGCAACCGTGCGCCAGATGCCCGGGAAGGGGATCTTGCCGTCAATGAAAGCGGAAACAGCCACCTCATTGGCGGCGTTGTACATGGCAGGAAGGGTCCCGCCGACGGTGGCAGCGCGACGAGCGAGTTCGAGCGCAGGGAAGTCTCGGAAGCGCGGAAGCTCGAAATGCAAGTCAGTTAATTCCTCCAGACGTAAGGTGCGCAGGTTGCCGTCTACCCGCTCCGGGAAAGTGACAGCGTACTGGATGGGGAAGCACATGTCACTGCAACTCAGCTGGGCGAGAAGGGAACCATCCGTGAATTCCACCAGCGAATGCACGATGCTCTGCGGGTGTACCAACACGTCCACCTGCGCAATGTCCACGCCGAAAAGCCAGCGCGCCTCAATCATTTCCAGCCCCTTATTGAAGAGTGTGGCAGAATCGATCGTGATTTTTTGCCCCATGGACCATGTGGGGTGGCAGAGTGCCTGACGGAGAGTCACATTCTCCAATTCATCCGCCGGAGTACGCAGGAAAGGACCGCCGCTGGCAGTGAGAATGAGCCGCCGCACATTCCGCGCGGTTCCACCGTTGGCTTGCAGACACTGAAAGATGGCATTGTGTTCGCTGTCCACCGGCAGGACGCGCACACCCGCGTCTGCCGCTCGTGCCATCACCGTCTCCCCCGCCATCACCAATACCTCCTTACTGGCAAGAGCTAGGTCTTTGTGGCTGTCAATGGCACAGAGAGCGGGCTGTAAACCGGCTGTGCCGGAGATGGCGACGAGTACCATGTCGGCATCTTCTAGGGCGGCAAGTTCGCAAAGTCCTTGGGGTCCTACGTGCAAATGAACCCCTGAGGGCAGGAGTCTCTGCACGTCATCCCACCGCCCCGTGTCAAAAATTCCGACGTGCCGCACGCCGAATTCGCGTGCCTGAGATGCCAGCTGTTCCGCGTGACTGTGTGCCGCCAAACCCACCACCCTCATGTACTGCGGCAGGTTGCGCGCAACCTTCAGGGCACTCGTACCAATGCTGCCGGTGGAACCGAGGACCACGACTCGACGCTGCGTGCTCATACGCCGGGTATCTTACGCTCGCGCCCCGCAAATTGCAAGAGTGATGTCTTCCACAACACACGCGCAGCACATCTGTCCCAAATAAATTAAGGGCTTAGTGGTGGGCGATGGCTTTGCGGCAGGGAAACGGGGAGGGGATTAAGTACGAGGTACGAAGTGAAGGAGTTAGGCGCAACGGAGTTGCGCGGGCATGGCGGGAGGAGGCAAAGCCGAAACGAAGCGAGGGAAACAAATCCATGCACCCGTGAGGTTGAAGCCCCCTTGGTACGCAGAGCGTCTGTAACACGCATGGGGATTAGCATCGCAGCGTTTTTTGAGAATTTTAATGGGACGGGTGTGTGCACGCGCAGCACTTTTGTCAGCGCATGGAGGCGATGGCAGCTGCCATATCCGGAGCACGGAAAGTCGAGCTGCCCGCGACTAGGCAATCCACTCCTGCGGCGCGACAAAGCGGGGCTTGAGTCGGTCCTATACCTCCGTCCATTTGAATGAGGAAACTGAGTCCGAGACGTTCGCGTTGTTCCCTCAGGTAGAGGACTTTATCGAGCACATCGGGCATAAAACTCTGTCCCCCGAATCCGGGCACCACGCTCATCACCAACAACACGTCTATTTCCTCCAAGTACGGCAGAGTCCTTTCCGGCGGAGTGGCGGGATTCAGCACCAGCCCCGCTCTTGCTCCGCCGGAGTGGATGGCTTGCAGGGTAGCTCTCAAATCGACCGCGCCTTCCCGCTCCACGTGGATGCTGATGTGGTTCATCCCCGCCCGCAAAAAACGCGGCAGATAGTGGTCCGGTGCATTGATCATGAGGTGGGCATCCAGAAAGGTTTCCGGCGGAACACTCCGGCGCACCGCCGCACAAATGTCCGGACCGAACGAAATGTTGTCCACAAAAGCTCCGTCCATCACATCCAAATGCAACCAGTCTGCCCCGGCTCGTAAGGCACGCTGTGCTTCTTGCTCCAGCCGACAAAAGTCACACGCCAACATGGAAGGTGCTATCAACATGCCCCCATCCTACCCCGCCACCCCCTGCCGGTCAAGCCGCATTCCACATCTGTCCCGAGAAAATAAAACGCTTCGGCGGGGTAAGGTGGGGACGGGTGGGCGATGAAGAACGAGGTATGGGGGTTACGCCTTGTCCGCTTCGTCCCCGCGCGGATGAGTCCTCTGCATACGTATTGTAAATACGT
>CAYWNS010000081.1:0-7729 GCA_964459715.1 uncultured Akkermansia sp. | reverse complement strand
AACCCCAATAGGAAGTACGAAGTGGCAAAGCTGCGGCGGGGGGTGCGTGGTAGGGTAGTGTGGGCGTGAGTGGTGGTGGTGTGTGGTTGCGTATCGTATTTCACCAACCGAGTTTAGCGCGGAGGGTGGCGGCGTAGTCGCTGCCGGGGAGGGAGAGCAAGCGGAGACGGACGGGAGCCTTGCGGATAGAGAGCGCGGCATTCAGCGGAATTGCGTGGGTCGTCTGCCCATCAATGGAGAAAATGAGCGACTCACCGGCGCGCCCGCGCCGCTCCCTTGGGCGAAGCGTAACTTCGACCTCTTCCGGGAGTACGATAGAGCGATTTGTGAGGCTATGCGGGCAAACAGGCGTCAGGCACATCACCCTGGCGTCAGGCCATATCAAGGGTCCCCCCGCCGAGAGCGAATAAGCCGTGGAACCCGTAGGAGTAGCCACCAGCACACCATCCGCGTGGTAGCGGTTCAGCAAGGTACCGTCCACCACGACGTCCACATCGATCATTTTGCCGGTTTGGGCACGCATGAGGGCAACCTCGTTGAGAGCGAGGAGACCCACTCGGGCGGCACCCATACCGCTCTGTTTGATACTCAGCATCGAACGCTCTTCCACCCCGAAGCTGCCAGTAGCGAGGGCGTCTGTGAGCAAGGACAGCTCATCGCGCCCACATGCGCTTAAGAAACCGAGATGCCCCAAATTGATTCCGGCGATGATGCACCCATGAAGCGCGGCATCCTGCGCGGTTGAGAGTATCGTCCCGTCTCCTCCCAAACAAACAAGCACCTGCGGCCAATCTGTATCTGCCGTGCATTTCCCCAACTCCCGGAAGCGTAGACCGCGCAGCTCGCATTCCCGCTGAAGCAGCTGAAGTGTCCGCAGACACGTCTCGCTGCGGTGAGGGGCAAGGATTCCGATGCTCGGAGGGGTATTCATGGAAAAAAGGGTATATTCAGCGTTGTTCGCGCACGATTTCCGTGCCGATCCCCTCGGGCGTGAAAATTTCGAGCAAGAGGGTGTGGGGAATGCGCCCGTCAATGAAGTGAACCTTGCGGACCCCCGCGTTGAGGGCATCTACCGCGCTCTTGACCTTGGGTATCATGCCTCCGGAAATGGTACCATCGGCGATGAGCCGGAAAGCTTCGCGTCGATCGATGCTCTTGATGATGCACTCCTTATCGTCGGGGGAGGGCAAAATGCCCGGCACATCGGAAATATACACGAGCTTCACCGGCTTAAGCTCCTTCGCCAGAGCCGCAGCTGCGAGATCGGCATTGACATTGAGGGATTGGTGCGTACCCAACTCCCGGGCAAGAGGCGATATCACCGGTATCAACTGCAGGGAAAGTGCCTCTTCCACCCGTGAGAGTTGGCACCCGATCACCTGCCCCACCATGCCTAAATCCACCGCGTTCCCCTGCTCGTCTCTTTCGCACAGCTTCTCACCAACAAAGACGGTTGTACCGGGGATTCCGACGGCGGAGCCCCCGTGCTCGCGAATCATCTTCACGAGTCCCGGATTGATCGTGCCGGTGAGGGTATCTTCCACGATGCGGATAGCCGCCGCGTCAGTGACGCGTAGTCCATTGATGAACTCGGTCTCCAGCCCTGCCGCCGCCATCGCTTTGGAGATGGCTTTGCCGCCGCCATGCACCACCACGGGGTTCATCCCCATGGACTCGAGCACAACGATGTCACGCATGAGCGACTTGACCAGCTCGGGGTCATCCATCGCGGAACCTCCGAACTTGATGAGTATGGTTTTATCTCGGTACGACTGCATATAGGGCAGTGCTTCGATGAGTATGTTTGCCTTGTGTATGTCCTGCTCAAGCCGGATGACTTTTCGCGTTGTAATCATGGTTCAGATGTAGCGTTTTATACGGAAAATGACGAGGGGCAACACCGCCGAAATTACCATGAGCACGATCGACAGCCAAAATCCCCACGTCGTGTCCAAAAAGGGTATATAGCGGTAATTCATGCCGAAAATACTCGCCACAAGTGTCGGCGGTAAAAAGACGATGGATGTGATGGTGAAGACTTTCACAATATCATTTTGCTCGATATTGATGAGCCCTAACACCGCGTCGAGCATGAAGTTGATCTTATTGGACAAAAATGACGCGTATTCCGCCAAGGAGTTGACATCGCGCGAGACCGGTCGCAATGGCACGTACAAATTCTCGTGCGCGCTCAAACAGGAGTCTTCGTTACCGGCAAAGGTGATCATGCGCAGTAGGTTCACCAAGGCATCGCGCTGTCGGGTGATGAGGTCTCCCACGCGTCCAAGCTCCTCCAGTGCATCGCGCAAATCTTCCGTGTCGGGGTCATCCCGCTTCTCTCCCCGTCGATTCGCTCGGTGCGTGCCAAACACCTTCTTGGAGAGAGCATCGAGCACGGTACCGAACCGCTCCAGCACGTCCGCCTGACGGTCTACCAATGTTTCCAGCAACCCGATAAACACCAAATCCCGGTTTGTTTCCTGTGCCCGCAGCAGAGTGTGAGAAAACACGCGGAAAGAGTAGGAATCCGTGTGTCGTATGGTGATAAGTACCTCTTTCTTAAGGATGAAGGTGATCTCGGATATCGTGGGGTCATCCGTCTCCACCCGGGAAAGCACGGTCGTCGTCATAAACCGTGCTCCGTCCTCACAGTACAAGCGAGAAGTGGCTTCGATCTCTCGCATCTCATCCTTCGTCGGCATCTCCAACCCACACAGCTCTTCCACAAATGCCAACTCCTGCGCGTCCGGTGTCAACAAGTCTACCCAAAAAATGTGGTCGTCGCGTCCCACAGGCTCTTCTAACCCGACCACACGGGAAATCCCCTGCTCTGTCTGCTTGTATATGCGTATCATAGTCCCAAGCTCTTTCAGGTTGTCAATCCGACCATCTCCCCCACCCCGCAGGAGTTTACTCCACTTTTCTGAAAATTGCAAGCACGATGCCGCAACGATTCACCGCGCAGCTCCCTTCCCGCCTTGCGCAACTCCGTTGCGCCTAACTTCAACACTTCGTCCTTCGTACCTCGTACTTGGTGTTTGCCCCGCCCCCTACGGTCGATCTCCCTCCCCCTTTCCTGCCCGGCATCTCGTTCGCTCCCCTGTTTCAGCTTCGTACTTCACATTGTCGGGTTTGCCGGAAAATGGTTGCAAACAGCATGGGGTTGTGGTAGGGTAGGCGCGGTGAGAGCGGTGATATATCAGCTGTTTGTGAGGCATTTTGGCGCGAGTGTGGGGCAGAGCGGTAGATTCAGTAACGTGAACGACAGGGCACTCGGCGAGTTGGCGGAGATGGGTGTGACGCATCTTTGGTTGACCGGTGTGCTGAGGCACGCGACGCAGACGAGTTACCCGGGGCTACCGGCTCACCCGGCGTGCGTGGTGAAGGGAAAAGCCGGAAGTCCGTACGCTGTAGTGGATTATTTCGATGTGGACCCGGAATTGGCGGAGAAAAAGGAGGCGCGTTTGGACGAATATCGCGAGTTGTTGGAGCGGGTGCACAAGTGGGGGATGGTGCCGATGATGGACTTTGTGCCCAATCACGTGTCGCGTTGTTACGGGTCGGTCGTTGCCCCCGAGTCTGACTTTGGCAAGCAGGATAGGACGGATGTGTTCTTTGACCGCAACAATGCTTTTTTTTACTTGGACCGCGCGGGAAGCGACGGGCGCATGATGCTGCCGGATGGGGAGTTTTTGCCGGAGCGTGATCGGGGGCGAGTGACGGGAAATAACGCGGCGACGTGGAGTCCTTCGGTCAATGATTGGTACGAAACGGTGAAGCTCAACTACGGTTGCGACTATCGTCGTGGCGCGGCGGGTGCCGAAGCGTTGCCCGGTCTATTGGCACGGCGAGAGGAGCTGCCGCGCACTTGGCTGCTCATGGACGAGGTGTTGGCTTGGTGGCAGGAGATGGGCGTGGGTGGATTTCGGTGTGATATGGCACACATGGTGCCCGTGCCTTTCTGGCGATGGGCTATTGCGCAGGCACGTATGCGGCGCGATGTGTTCTTTGCAGCAGAGGCGTACAACGATGACATGAAGATGACCGAGGGAGACGTGCTTCCGGCTCTGCTCTCTGCGGGATTTGATGCGGTTTACGATGCCGATGCGTACCATGCCTTGCGTGGTTTGTACGAGGAGAACGTATGGGCAAATGATTTGGACGCTCATCACCGTCCGGAGAGTCCTCTCTTTGTGCACGGAGTGCGTTATGTGGAAAATCACGACGAGCCGCGCTTAGCCTCCCCTCTCTACTGGGGCGGTGTGGGTGAGCGGGCGGCACGGGCTGTCATGGTCGCTCAGTACACGACTTCCTGCGGTCCGGTTCTCTTTTACAATGGGCAGGAAACCGGCGAGCGAGCTGACGAGCCCGCCGACTTCGGCGGAAACAACGGTCGCACTTCGATTTTTGATTACATAACGCTGCCGCGTTTCCGTCTCTGGTATCATGACGGAAAATGCGATGGGGCTTCGCTGCCGCCTGCCCTGCGTGAATTACGGGACTTTTGCCGCCGACTTCTCCGCCTGTTGCAGCAGCCCGTCTTCGCGAAAGGCTCCTTCTACGGTCTCAACTGGGCAAATAGGCAGACTGTGCCCTTCGGTCGCTGCGAGGGAGAGGAAAGCTCCGGGCATCTCGTTTACGCCTTTCTGAGGTATGACGCAGCCTCGCGTGTAGCCGCCCTCGTTGTCTGCAATTTTTCGCCGTCCGCGTCGGCTCAGGTGCGCGTCCATATTCCGCAAAATGCCTGCGACTGGGCGCGTCGCCGCTCCGAGACTTTTTCCTTCCGGGACTTACTTGACCCGGCGAACTCCCCCGTCCGTATTTCCCGCGCTGCCCTGCTCTCTGAAGGGCTCCTTTTGAGCGTCCCCGCCGGAGACGCACGCATCCTCGCATGGGATGAATGCTGAGCGGAAGTCCGAAGCATGTGGGGTCGGGAAGTCGTGAGTGGGGCGTTTTGTCGCAGGGGTAGGGGAGGTGGAGAGGTGGGGCGGTTGAGGCGGCGATTCCGCTGCGCAGGGGGCTATTTTTTGTAGAAGGGGGACTTCTGAAAGGCGGCACGCATGGCTTCCACCTCTGCGGGGAAAAGTGCGTTGATTGCGTCTATGCCTGCCACGGATTCGCAGTAGAATAGAAGCCTCCAGCGTTTCTCCCACACCTCCCACACAAATTTAGCTGTCTGTACAATTTTGCCGCTCGTAGTACAGGCATTTTGCATACTTAGAACCCACTCCTTGCAGCGAAATCTTGACCCCGCTCTCAAGAGACCAATTAGTTCCAATGTACGAAGCACGCGCATTTGGCATGAAGAAAAATCTATTACGATTGGCGAGCCACGACTGCCTCAACTCGGGGGACATGCTCGTGAGTATGTGTTTGCTCGTCTGCATGGCTAGTTGCCGAATCTCCTCCCTGTATGGAGTCGTGGGCTGGTCATAGCCCATGGCAAGAGCAATATTTGTTGCTTCCGTCCACCCTGCTGAATCCTTGCCGGGCGCGTCCGTCAACTTACACACCTTCCCTTGTGCATCCACATATACGGCATTCTCGTTGGCTGCGCGCTCGGATTGATACGCAGGAGTTCCGTCTTCCGTAAAGCAGAAGCCCATTCCCCCTGCCAACCAAGCGTACCGCCGCTCTGCCGTCATCTCTCCGAGTGCGGTCTGTCCCTGTGCCAGCAAGTTTGTCCTGCGGTGTGTCGGCTCCCTCTCGTGTGGCATTACCTAAGGCTGTTTTACCCGGTGGAATACTGCTCCCTTCTGCGGTGGTACTGTTTGTGCTGATAGGCGCAGTATCGTCGACCTTCGCTTCCACATTCCCGGGCGGTATCAGCTTCACCGTCTCCTCTTTGCCTAAAATCTGCGCACAGAGATTGACCAGCCTGAGCGTTTGCACGTATCCCTGTTCGTACGTATTGCATATACTGTATGGCAATTTCTGCCCTGCAGAGTTCAGGAAGTAGGTATGTTCCCGATCTACAGAATCCATCGGTACCTTCCACGAGCGATCAAAGGTTTGGACGGTACTTTTCCCCTTTTTGATGTTCGCCGGTGAACCATCGAGGTTGATGAGCTTGCGGGAAAGCTGTGCACGCATCAAATCGCGCAGCGGAACGGGCATTGCCCCAAACCTCTCCTTTGCTACCGCCCTCGCCATCTGCTCGATGGGTTGCCGATAATACTCCAGAATCGCCTCGTGAGGTACTTGCTGCAAGAGCCCCGGTGCTTCGTCAACAAATTCCTCCCCTCTGTGCTTTGTCCCATCCGGCAGGATAATAGTCGCATTCGGATTTAGGTGACCGTCTGCGTATCCGGCATCTTTGTGGTCCAGATAATACAGACCCATAGCCAGAGCAATCCGAGCAAGCCGTTTTTCTTTCGGTAGAGAGCTCATTGCTTCATCCGCCCCAGCCAACAGGGCATCGTTCTTTGCCTTTGCCTCGTCCTCCAGTCTCGCTATCCGCTCCTTGAAGTGCTTGCGCATCGCCTCCACCTCCTCGGGGAAAAGTGCGAGGATGTCTTTTGAGCCTATCAAATTTTCACACCGCCAGACTATTTGCCTCCACCGCCAATTCTTGTTGTCGGCAGCCAAAATCGCACGAATATCGCATTCCTTGCCCTCCGGGCTCATAAAGACACCACCTCTACCTCCGTCGCGAGGGGTTTTAGCAATTAACCCGTTCTCCATCCACCAATTAATTCGCTCACGGTTGAAGAGACCTTGGTCGTTGTACACCATGTTGCCCATGAGGGCGAGTGCTGTCCAGCGGTGCTCCTTGGGCATGTTCCCAAGCAGGTATTTCGCCACATTGCATACAATTTTCTGGACATCCTTCGCAAAAGGGACAAAAAGAGCCCCCGCCTTGAACCCCCACGCTGCCCGACAACATGTGTTCCATCTTTTGTGCGCCGCATCGCGCGCTTCTTGCCAACATGCAATCTTCCCTCCCCTTCCCATGAAGTGTGCCCCTTTAGGATTTGCTATTGCAGGATGACCATCTACGGTTGTCGCTGCCTGAGAATAATCTTTACAGAAGATCAGCCCAAGCTGCTCACAAATGAGACATTCACGTGACATACGGGGCATGCGCTTCATCTCAGTCCACGCCTCGTTCAATGCCCTCTTCTGCTCGCCGGTTATATCGGAGATATCCACCGGCTTGTAAGCCGCTTGCACTCCGGCGGATAGCAGTAAAGCAACCACGACAGTCCGCACTATCCACGCAAATAGTCCCACCGAGTACTCAATTTCAATTTTTCGGGGGTGGTTGGGCGGGGTAACAAATTGATTACCATACGTTTGCATCGTATTCATCCTCTTACGCCCACATTGTAGCAAAACTATCCGCTCATGTCAACCCCAAAGGGAGTACGAAATAGCAAAGCCAAAGAGGAGGGCGAACGGAGTGCCGGGGAAGAAAGGGGGAAGGAGAACAGCCGTAGGCGGCAAGGCGAAAGCGAAGTACGAGGTACGAGGTACGAGGTACGAGGTACGAGGTACGAGGTACGAAGTAGCGAAGCCGGGGAGGGGCGGATGGGGTTGGAAATGGTTTTGTGAGGTGGATGCATCTAGCGCGCAAGGCGTGTGTAGTCCGCGTGAGGGTTAGCATTGCGGGGGGGGGGGGGGGGGGGGGTTTTTTTTTTATTTTTTTTAAAGATATAAAATTTGGTGTAAAAATGGGGCAAAAGGGGTTGGCGGGTTGGGGTGAATATTATTTTTTTATATTGGGTGG
>CAYWNS010000080.1:0-7792 GCA_964459715.1 uncultured Akkermansia sp. | reverse complement strand
AAAGCCTCCGAGCTCTTGTGGAAATCCTCCCTTTTTTCTAATGCGTTTGCCCTGGGAAATAAACATTGACAATTTACGAGAAGCGTGCTCCAATGGGGCACTGTCCCGACAGTTTACGACAGATCGGTGGGAAAGGGGGGATGGTGAACGAAGAAGGAAAAGCATGAAAGCGCAGGATTATCCACCTGATGTGAGGGAGCTCATCAAGAGTCTTGCTCTCATGCCCGGCACGGGGAGACGGTCAGCCGAGCGGCTTGCCCTGTGGTTTTTGCAGCGCGCGGGCAGCGATGCGCAGCACATTGCCGATGCCATTACTCGGGCGGTTAGTTCGACCGGGGCGTGTCCGAACTGCGGTTTTTTTGCGCCGCGAGGGGAACTGTGCACCGCGTGCGGTGACCCGACCCGAGACGCAGCACAAATCTGTGTGGTTGAGCGAGCCACGGATGTGCTGCCGATCGAGCATAGTGGCTCATTTCAAGGGCTTTACCATTGTCTCGGTGGGAAAATTTCACCTTTGGACGGTATCTTGCCGGAAACCTTGAGTATAGAGCCACTCGTGCAGCGTGTTCGAGAGCACCCGGGCTGCGAAGTCATCCTCGCCGTAGGCAACGATGTGGAGGGGGAAGCCACCGCTCTCTACCTCGCCGAACGCCTCAAGGAGCTACCCTGCCGCGTCACGCGACTCGCGCAGGGCATGCCTGCCGGAGCCGGCCTCTCCCAAGCTGACTCCATCACCGTCATGCGTGCCCTCAACGGACGCGTCGAACTCACAGCTGTCCCGAGCAAAGTATAAGTTTAGTGGTGGGCGATCACTTCGTATTTCTCAGTGGGCGAGAGGAACCCGCGTAGGAGCGGCACGGCGGCGATGACCGGAAATTTTCGAGAACCGCCGCAATTCTAATCCCCATGCGGGATACACACGCTCTGCGTATCAAGGGGGCTTCAACTTCACGGGTGCGTGGATTTATCCCCCACGCATCGTTTCGGCTTTGCCTCCTCCCGCCATGTCTGGGCAACGGAGTTGCGCCTAACTTCTTCACTTCGTACTTCGTACCTCGTACTTGATCACCTCCGTGTTTTCCTGCGTCAAACCCATCGCACTACTCTAAGTGTTTAATTTATTTGGGACAGGTTTGATGGGGACATAAAATGCTAAAAATTGGGGTTTGACATGATTGTCGCGCTGTGATAGAAGGGGAATATGAAGACACTTGTCCCCTTTATGTTGGCGATGATCGCGAGCGGGGTAGTGTTCGGGGAGGAGGAAGCACCGACAGCGCAGGTGCAGGTGCGCAAGGTTGCCCTTTTCAAGAATGGGTACAACTGGGTGGAACTTACCGCCACCTTGCCGGATGGCGAGCTCGTGCAGCTCGTTGGGATGCCGAATGTTCTTCTCGGCACGGTATGGTGGGACTCCGGCACCGGCGTGGTGAGTTTAGAGGGGAGCACCCGGGAATGCGCGGTGCCTGAGACGAGCTATTCCTGCGCGGAGCTCTTGGCGGTCAACGCGGACAAGTGGGTCAAGCTGACGTTAAACGGCGGTCGGGTGGCGGAGGGAAAGCTTTTGTCCCGGCAGCAGGAGCAGACACCGGAGGGATCGTTTCTGACGGCACCGGAGGGCGGGGAGCTCGTACCGAGAGTGGTGATGCTCCGGACACATACCGGAGACATCGCGGTGCGGATGGAGGACGTGGCGGGGGTGGAGGCGGCGACCGGCGAGACCTTGCAGGTGCCGACGCGGAAGGAGAATGTGCCGGTGGTAAGCGCACGGCTCACCAAACCGAGTCCCGGGGCAACGTTCACGTTCGGGTATGTCTCGAACAGCATGAGTTGGTTGCCGGAATACAGCTTGGAACTCGGGCAGGACGGGCTGGCAACACTTACCGCGCGAGCCAACATCATCAATGAGATGGCAGACATGAACGACGTGCAGCTGCAGTTGGTGAGCGGTTTTCCGGCACTGGGGGATGCCCTGATCGATTCCCCGCTCAACCGCGACATCAAGCTCGGGGAGTTGCTGCGAAAACTGGGAGTTACGGCTTGGGAAACGAGGAAAACGAAAGCACTGGCGGGGAATGCGGTGGCTTATCAAGCGCGGGCTGCCGATGCGTTTGAGGAGGAGGATATGGACGGTGCCCCCGAAGAGGGCAGGGGGGGTGACACCAAACAGGTCGAGGATCTGTTTTATTACACACTGCCGCACTTCACCTGCGCGCGCGGGCAAAGCCTGATACGCGAGATATTTACCGAGCAGGTGCCTTACAGTCACATATACACCTGCACAGTACCGGACCAAAATGCGCTGGAGCGGCTTTCGAACCGGGGAGAACCCGTGGCGGACATCTGGCACTGCGTGAAGTTGAAGAATACCGGCAAGCAAACGTGGAGTACCGGCATCGTCACGTGCACGCAGGAAAGCAATTTGGTGGCTCGCTCGACACTCTATTTTGCCGCGCCCGGCGGAGAAACTCTCCTGCGGCTCAACAAAACCTTGCAGGCTGATGTCCTGTGCCGTGAGGAGCTGTCCAACCGCGAGGAACGCCCCGAGAAAGGCAAAGACAGGGATGAAACGGTGACGGTAAGCACCTATACCGGCGTGCTCACGCTCAAAAATAACATGGATCGCGAGATGCCCATGCGCCTCACCAAGCAAGTGGAAGGGTATGCCAAAACCGCTGACGGAGATGCCAACATTACCGTGAGTCCCAGCTACAGCGGGAACCCACGCTCAAAGATTATCTGGGAGTTCACCCTGCGCCCCGGTGAAACCCTCGAGCGCACGTACTCTTACGAGTACGAAGAAGAATGAAAAGGAGGGAAGAATGATGTGCCGGGCAGGAAGAGGGAGGGAGAACGACCGTAGGGGGCGGGGCAATCGCTAAGTACGAGGTACGAAGTACGAAGTACGAAGTAGCAAAGCTGTAGTGCGGGGGTGGAAAGAAGGCAGGGGGGCGGTGCTCCGTCCTCCGGGGTTTTTGCGGGTGTGGTAAGGGAGGAGCGAGGGGCGGGAAGAGGGGTCAAGTACGAAGTGGCAAAGCTGTGGAGTGGCGGGTGTGGTGAGCGATGGAGTCGTACGGAAAGAACGTACGCGATGGAGTGTTGGGGCATTGCGACCGGAACCGGACGTGTTTCGTGTGATGGGCAATGATGCCACGCAAGCACCTCTTCATGGCTTCGCATACAGCAGACGTGTCATCCTCACGTGTGCTCTGATTTATTCCCCTCGCGTGGTTCCGCCTTTGCCTCCTTCCAACTCCTCTGCGCAACTTCGTTGCGCCTAGTTCGAATACTTCGTACTTCGTACCTCGTACTTCGTACTTGATCACCTCCGCGTTTTCCTGCGACAAAGTCATCGCTTTGTCCCGTGCCGTTTATTTTCCCTGTTCCTTCTTCCATTGCGCTTGCTAAAATTTCTTTGGGGTGGTAGAGTTGGGGCATGGACGGGAGCGACTATCGGGAAATACAGGGAGGGGTGACGGCAGCCAAGGGATTTTTGAGTAACGCCCTTAGCTGCGGGATCAAAGACCCGAACACTAAACGCTTGGATTTAGCTCTGGTGTACTCCGAGCGACCGGCGACGAGTGCGGCGGAATTCACGACGAACCGCGTGAGGGCCGCCTGTGTGAAGGTCAGCCGCGAGCACCAGAGGCATGGGAATCAGCGCGCGGTCATTGTCAACAGCGGAAACGCTAATGCCTGCACGGGCAAGGAAGGCATAGAAGCGGCGCGCAAAGAATGCAGCATTGTGGCGCAGGAGCTCGGGCTACACCCGGAGGAGGTGGCGGTGTGCTCCACCGGAGTCATTGGGCTACCCATGCCGATGATGCGGATAGAGCCGCGCATACCGGAGTTGTGTCGGGGTTTGGCGGCGGGGAAGGCGCATGATGTCGCGAGCGCGATCATCACGAGCGACACCTGTGAGAAGGAGGTGGCGGTCAGCATCGATGTCGGCGGTCAAGAGGTGCGCATAGGTTCTTGCTGCAAGGGGGCAGGGATGATTTCGCCGTGCATGGCCACGATGATCTGCCTCGTGTGCACGGACGCGCAGGTGGAGCGCAATGACCTGCAAAAATTGCTCCGGGAGGGCGTGGAACAATCCTTCAACCGCATCTCTATCGACGGCGATATGAGCACCAACGATACTTGTTTGGTCATGGCAAATGGGGCGAGTGGGGTGAATCTGAAACCGGGGCAACCGGACTGGAAAGCATTCCGTGCGGCACTGCATTACGTGCTGTTGGAGCAGGCGCGTCGCATCGTGCGCGATGGAGAGCGCGTGACCAAATTTGTGACGGTGCGCGTGAAAGGGGCACCCGACCTCGCGGAAGCCAAGCGAGTGGCTAGGGGGGTGGCGAAGTCTTCCCTCGTGAAATGCTCGTGGAACGGCGGAGACCCAAACTGGGGACGTATCATTCATGCGGTGGGATATGCCGGACGCCGTGCGCTCGAAGAGAAGATAGACATCGATATCGCCGGATTACCGGCATGTCGCCAAGGGGTGCAGGCAGATACGCCGAGCGATGAGATACGCGAACGAGTGCAGGCGGACAGCTTTGAGGTGCTCATCAATCTGCATCTCGGACGGGCGGAATACACCGTGTATACCACCGACATCTCCCCGGAGTATGTTGACTTCAATCGTTCCGAATACGCGTATTGGAACCAGGCTAAACAAGACGGACTCACCCGATGATGCCTAAGATATGGCGGGGCATCTTGTTTGCCGTGCAGCTGGTTTTCTTGGTGATGCAGGGAGACCTCGTGGCGGCAGACCCGGTGAAGTGGGCGGCGGACGGGTCGTTGTGGAAAAAGACGGCAGAAGAGTCGGCGCATGCACTATTCGATGGGCAGAAATATAGGCGTGTAGACGAGCGACATATCCGCGTCCTCCACAGTACGTCCCTGACCATGGGCAAGCTACCCTTGGGAGATATTACCTTAGAAATTACGGAAGGTGGTCGCCGCTTTGCTTCGTTGGGTACCACGCTTTACAACAAGGGCGATGACGGCGAAATCGAAAAGCAGGAGTTTGAGTACCGACTGCAAGAAAGTGTCAAGTTACTCAACGCGTACATGGGAGTAGAGGGCGAAGAGCACCGGCAGGGGCGAAAAGAGACGGGGGTGCGCACGCGCGCGTGGATGTGGCAGAACGACAACTGCGCGGTTCTTCTGGAGGCGGCGTCCACCGGCAAAGGGAAAAAATACGTCGCGGAGTTTATTCGGCTCAGTATGGCACCGACTGTGGATGCCCTCGAAAAGGGCGGTGCCAAGAACGCCGCGAAAAAGGCAGACTTGAAAGTCAACGTGAAACGGGAGAGCAACGGCGATGTGTGGATCAAAAATATCCCGATGGTAGACCAAGGCGAGAAGGGCTACTGTGTTCCCGCTACGGTGTCGCGCGTATTTGCCTATTACGGGATGGACGGGGTGGACCAACATGCCCTCGCGGCACTCTGTAAAAGCTCCCAGAATGGTACCACAGCGGAAGATATGGCGAAAGCTCTCAAGAATATCTGTGTACCCTTCCACATGACAATGAAGACGTGGGAGTGGGTGGGCATACAAGATGTCATCAAGAGGTTGCAGAAAAAGGTGAACAAGAGCGGCGAGATACCTGACAATCGGGAAGTTGTCATGATGATGCTCGAAGATATCGGGAAACACCCCGGCAGCATGAACAAAGGATTCAACGAAATTAAACGCCAGATAGAGGCGGGTATACCTGTCGTTTGGGCTGTTGTGCTCGGCATCTTTCCGGAACGGGACATACCCCAGGCTGTCGGTGGTCACATGCGCCTCGTCATCGGTTATAACCAGAAAGAAGGCACGATCATTTATTCTGATTCTTGGGGCATTAAACACGCGAAAAAGACCATGCCCATGAAGCAGGCATGTGCCATGACCTTCCGCCTCTGGGTCCTCCGTCCAACTATGTAAACACACCATCACACTGGGAGTACGAAGTATTCAAGTTAGACGCAACGGAGTTGCGCAGGTGAGTTGGGAGGAGGTAAAGCGGAAAGAAAGCGTGGGGATAAATCAATGCACCCGAGAGGTTGACAGCGTCGTGTCGGGTGTCTTTCGAGGCACGGGTGAACATCTACAATGGCACAGATGGGGAACTCGTGTCGAGCTGTGGCACCACGCATGAGTTGCTTCCCGGCTCCGCATACTTCGTACTTCGTATCTCGTACTTCCATTCCCTCACGTCGTTTTGGCTTTGCCTCCTCCCGCCATGCCCGCGCAACCTCGTTGCGCCTAACTCCTTCACTTCGTACCTCGTACTTCCATTCCCTCGCGTCTTCTTGCCCCAAAGTCACCGCCCACCACGAAGTTTATATTTGGGACAGACGGGTTTTATGCGTCGCTCAAAAGCAGTTCGTACTTGACAAACAGAGGCAAACTTCATAAAAGGGAGGCATGCGCGTTGTGATGATGGCCACGGGAGATATAGCCATACCCGCCATGCAGGAAATGCAGGCACGGGGGCAGCTTGTCGCGCTCATCACCCAGCCGGATAGACCGGCGGGGCGGCACCGGAGGCTCACATCCCCGCGCATCAAAGAGAAAGCTCTGGCGTGCGGGATTCCTGTCATGCAACCGGAGAGTGTGCGAGATGCTCAGGTTGTGGAAGCGTTGCGAAAGCTTGCGCCGGATGTGGTGGTCGTGATGGCATACGGGCAGATACTTTCTCAGGAGGTAATCGATGTGCCGCGCTTGGCATGCATTAACGCGCATGCCTCCCTCTTACCGAGGCACCGCGGGGCGGCGTGCATCCAAGCTGCCATTGAGGCAGGGGATGATGAAACCGGGATAACGGTCATCCACGTCGTAAAGAAGTTGGACGCCGGGGACATCATCTGCCGGGCTACATTACCCCTGCGGGGCATGGAGACAGCGGAGGACCTGCACGAAACATTGGCGGCACTCGCGCCGGAGCCGCTGATGCGAGCACTTCATGCGCTGGAGAGCGGGCGGGCATCGCGAGAGGCACAGGATGAGAAGATTGCGACCTACGCCCGTAAACTTGTCCGCGCCGATGGATGTATTGATTGGACAAAACCCGCACTTCAGGTGACGCGTCGGATTCGAGCGTTCCATCCGTGGCCGGGTTCATACACGTTCTACGCGTCGGTTAAAAGCGGCACGGTTAAACCTCTGAAAATATTTCCGCCGGTGGATGTATTTACCTCGACGACCAAACCCCCGGGTGCGGTACCCGGTACCGTGTTGCACGCCGGGGCAGAGGGATTGATCGTCTTGTGCGGCACCGGAGCCATTCGTATATCATCCCTCCAACCTCCCGGTGCTCGCAAAATGAATGTGGAAAGCTTTTTTGCCGGTCATAAGATGACGATCGGCACCGTCTTGGGCGTGAGGACGCATAGTTAAGCGATAATTGCTTGTCAGAAAAGGTGTTGAGATAGGAGTGGGAGGAAATAGACGAGGGGGAAGGGAGGAAAAAGCAAAAAATAGGGCTTGCCAAGGGGCGGAAAATGTGGTTTACTGCGGGGCGCACACAAACCGCCGCCGTAGCTCAGTGGTAGAGCAACGCATTCGTAACGCGTAGGTCGTCAGTTCAAGCCTGACCGGCGGCTTCCTAGGAGGGTGGTGAAGGGTGCGCAGGGGAAGGCCTCCGTAGCTCAGTTGGTAGAGCAGCTGACTCTTAATCAGTGGGTCCACGGTTCGAGCCCGTGCGGGGGTAAGAAAAGGGGCAGAGATGCTCCTGTAGGCAGAGAAAGCCTCCGTAGCTCAGTTGGTAGAGCAGCTGACTCTTAATCAGTGGGTCCAC
>CAYWNS010000079.1:0-7846 GCA_964459715.1 uncultured Akkermansia sp. | reverse complement strand
CCGGGGGATGCCGTCCTCTTCAAGGGCTCGCGCGCGGCAGGTATCGAACGTGTCATGGATGCCTTCCTCAACTGTGTCTGACGTACCATGTTGCATTTATTTCTCAGGATTGACCCTGCTTGGCTCCACCTCCTCGCCGTCGTGGTGCCGCCGTTCCTCTTCCTTTTGCTCGCCCCCGGGATGATCCGTAAGCTGCGTGCCCTGAAAGCGGGTCAGCCGGTGCGCGAAGCCCACGACGATGTTCACGCCCCTGCCCACGCCGCCAAAGCCGGTACTCCTACTATGGGCGGCATCCTCATTGTCGGTTCTCTCTTGCTCTATGCCCTGCTCTTTTTGCCCTTGGATAATGTTTACCTGCAGTGCGTCCTCCTCGTCACTGCCGTAACCGCTTTCCTCGGCTTCCTAGATGACTTCGCCAAAATCAAAAAACGTTCCAGCGACGGCGTCAACGCTTGGTTCAAAATCGCCCTGCAAACCTCAGCCGCCGCCGCCGCCGCCGTGTATCTGTACGTTTCTGATCCCGCCATCACCGCTGTCTTGGTCCCCTTTTACGGCTCGGTTGACCTAGGTTGGCTCTTCATCCCTCTCGCCATCCTTACCATTATTGCCACCTCAAATGCCGTGAATCTGACTGACGGTCTGGACGGTCTGGCGAGCGGCTGCATGATCCCTGCCGCTCTCTTCTTCGCTGTCATTGACCCTCTCTTTCACCCCGTCGCCTTGTCCGGCTTCTCCTTGGCTATCGCCTCTGCCTGTGCCGCTTTCCTCTGGTTCAACTGTCACCCCGCCAAGGTCTTCATGGGCGATACCGGTTCCCTAGCTCTGGGCGGTGCCCTCGGTACTTTGGCCGTGTGCACGCGAATGGAGTTCGTCCTCATTATTCTGGCGGGGGTCTTTGTGGCGGAAGCCGCTTCGGTCTTGTTACAAGTCCTGTGGTTCAAACTCTCCCGCCGTCTCTACGGTGCGGGTCGCCGTCTCTTCCGCATGGCACCCCTGCATCATCACTTCGAAATGTGCGGTGTCAGAGAGTCGCAGGTATGTGTGCGTTTCTGGCTCATTGCTTGGCTCCTCTTTTTCGTCGCGTTCCTCGTCGCCGATTTCCTCATCCTATGAATTTAACCGACAAAAAAGTGGCGATTCTCGGCTGCGGTCGCAGCGGGGTCGCGGCGGCGCGCCTGGCGATGGCTCACGGGGCGGCGAAGGTGTGCGTCTTCGACTCGGATCCTCACGCGGTCTGCCCGGACTCCTCTCTCCCGTTTGTCGCCGGAGCGGGGGATGGCGATGCCCGCCGCTTTGCCGCTGACCTCATCGTCATCTCTCCCGGCATCGAAGCCGCCAACCCGTGGGTCCCGGCATTCTCCTGCGCGGGTGCCCCCATCATCGGCGAGGTCGAACTGGCTTCTCGCTTCTTCTCCGGTCGCGTCATCGCCATCACCGGTACCAACGGCAAGACGACTACCACGGCTCTCATCGAGTACATACTGCTGCACGCGGGGCGCAGTGCCAAAGCCTGCGGGAATTACGGGTACCCACTCAGTGACATCGCCCTGCAAAAGCCGCAACCGGAGTTTGCCGTATTGGAAATTTCTTCCTTTCAACTGGAAACCATTGTGAACTTCAAGCCGGAAGTGGCGGTGTGGCTGAACTTCGCGCCGGACCACCTCGACCGTTACACGAACGTGGGCGATTACTTTGCCGCCAAGTTGCGCATCTTCAAAAATATGGAAGAGCAGCAAATGGCTATCGTTCGCGCCGGGGAAAATCTCCCCCCCATCAAACCCCGTATCTTCGAATTTTCCGCTTGCGTGGGCAGTGGTTTACTGCGCTACGAGGGTACCTGCATCAAACAGATTGACACCACTGTGGCAGACCTGCGCGGTAGCTCCTTAGTGCAGATGCACAACGCCGAAAACGCCATGGCAGCCATCCTCGCCTGCCGCGCTGTAGGACTCAAGGATGATGAGATAGTGCCGGCCTTGGCAAGTTTTGAGCTGCCGCACCACCGCTGCGAATTTGTAGCGGAAGAGCGTGGGGTGCTTTGGCTGAATGACTCCAAGAGCACAAACCTGCATTCAACTTATGCTGCCATTCGCTCCCAGTCTCGCCCCACCATCCTGCTGGCGGGCGGAAAGGACAAGGGACTGGATTATGCGCCCTTGCTGACAATGATGCGCGGCAAAGTTAAACTGTGCATCGTGTTCGGGCAGATAGCCGAGCAACTGGAGCGCACATTCGGCGCAGAGTTCGAGGCCGTCCGCACGGCAACGGTGGGCGAGGCGGTTCAGGTAGCCGCTAGGCGCGCATCCCCCGGTGATGTCGTACTCTTTTCGCCGGGAACTTCTTCTTTTGATCAATACAGTAACTACGCCCAACGCGGGGATGATTTTCGCGCGGCGGTTCAGAAAGTCCTTCATTCTACTCTCAACCCTTAAACCCTCACCCAACTATCATGAAAAAATACGACCCCTACAATACGCCAACACTCGGACGCGTAAAGCCCAAAAGGCACTTCTTCCACTCCCTGCTCAAGCGACACCGGTCCGATACCGGACTCGTTGAGGATCGCACGAGTAGCGTTACCATCGTACGCATCATCGGCGGGCTGCTCCTGCTTCACCTCATCATCATCGGCGGAGTCTTGTTGCGCGGGCATTTGGTGCGCGATGGCGGCTCGGCAGACCCTTCTTCCGCGACGGGCTCGGCACCCGGCATCGCATCTGCCCCCACGGTGCAGACGAACCCCGCAGCCCCGGTGTCTGTTTTGCCGCCCGCACAGCAGGTGGCTCCCGTTTCTCGCACGACCGCGCAAAACCACATCACCCAAGCGGGGGGTACGGAGGAGGAGGATGTGGCGGAAGAAGTTCCCGAGGATGATGTGGTCATTACTCCGGCTGCAACATCCGATCCGGTTTACCACATGGTAGCCACGGGGGACACGTGGCAAAACGTTGCCGACCAATATGCCGTAAATGCCGCAGCTTTGAAGGCGGCGAACCCTGCCGTGAACGATGAGGAGTTGAGCGTGGGGTCCACTCTAGTCATCCCTACCGGACGCGCGTCCGGGCGCGATGTTCACCCAGCTGCGGGCGGGACTTCTGCTTCGCGCACCTCCTCTGCTCGAGTAGCGGCGGGTGCTCCCGCGTCGGGGGCATCAAATGTCCACGTTGTGCGACCGGGTGAGACACTCTCGAAGATTGCGCGCAAGGAGAAAATACCGATGAAGGAGCTCATGCGCCTCAATGGGATTCAGAATGCGGACCGCATTCGCCCCGGTATGCAGTTAAAGTTGGGACGCTGACGTGGGGAGGTAACTGGGCGAGAAAGCGGCATGTCCTCGCGATTGAGCATCATTTTTGTTTGGCTCTGCTTCATCATCTTGCTGGTATTGGGCATCATGATGGTGGCGAGTACGGGACTGTGTGCCTACGTGCCCAATGGGGGAGACCCTTCGCAATTTCTCACCAAACAATGCGGCTTCGGCTTCCTCGGCTTACTGGCAGCACTCGGGGTAAGTGCTGTGGACTATCGGAGGTTTCGTCCTTGGGTGCATACCCTGTGGTGGGTATGTGTATGTCTGTTGATCCTCTGTTATGTTCCCCATTTGGGGATGGAGATCAACGGAGAAAGACGCTGGATCAATTTGGGTTTCATGTCATTTCAACCCAGTGAGGTTGCGAAAATTTGCATGATGTTCGCGTTGGCGGATTGGTATACGACACATCGCGAGATGCCCGGTTCATTCTGGCGTGGTTTTGTCTGGCCCGGCGGTGTTTTGTTCGGTGTTCCCTTGGCACTCATTTTGTTTGAAAAAGACATGGGTACGGCTGCCGCCTTGGCTGTTTCCGGGGCATGTGTGATGTACGTGGCGGGTGTGCGACATTGGCTGCTCTTTACGGCACTACTGGTGGGGATGGTGCTCATGTTTGATATGGCAACGGGCAACGATAATCGCATGGAGCGCATCTATGCGTGGTTCGACCCGCAGGCTTTCAGCCAAGGCGTAGGTCGCCAACAATGGATTTCTATTTTGGCATTAGCGCGCGGAGGGTTAACCGGGGTTGGCTTGGGCGATGGCATCGAGAAGTTCGGGAATCTCCCCTTTGCGCACACGGACTTTATCTTCGCGGAAATCGGCGAAGAGTGGGGGTTGGTGGGAACGTTGGGGGTACTCCTGCTCTTTACTCTCCTGACAATTTTCGGGATTACTCTGGCTCTGCAAACGCAGGATACTTTCGGTAGGCTACTGGCAACGGGGCTGGTCTGTACCATTTTTTGGCCTGCCGTGCTGAATATGGCTGTCGTGACATCCCTGCTACCCAACTCCGGACTCCCGCTCCCCTTCATCAGCTACGGCGGCACCAATCTCGTCTTCACGATCATTTCGGTAGGGCTGCTGACGAGTATTCAACGCCATACCCCGACCGTACGTCGGGATATCTGGCCAAAGCATCTCATCATAAAAGATTCATAACATTCGGCTATGGGTACTACTCCCGCATCACAGCGTATCGTCATTGCCTGCGGCGGCACGGGTGGGCACCTCTTTCCCGGTATTGCCGTAGCGGAGCAGTTACAGTCCCTCGGTCACCGCCCTCTCTTGCTTATTTCGCGAAAGACCGTGGACGCAGAGGGGGCGCGCAAGTACCGACACCTCGAGTTTTGCACGGTTCCCGCCATCGCCAAACCTCCCACTTTTTCCCTGCGGATGGTTGTCTTTCTCTTCAAATTTATCGGTACGCTGGTGCGCAGCCTGCGACTTCTTCGCCGCAGCAAGGCGGATGTCGTGCTCGGAATGGGAGGCTTTACTTCCTTGGCACCCGTGCTCGTGGGTAGAATGCTGGGTCTGCGTACCTTTGTGCATGATTCCAACGCCGTCCCGGGACGCGCGAATCGCCTGACTGCTAGGTTTTGCACATCTGTGTTGCTGGGGATGGGAGTAGCCGCAGAAAGATTGCCCGGGCGCGATTGCCGCGAGGTGGGCACTCCGGTGCGCGAGGAGGTGCTGCACGCCCCGGAGCAGGCAGTAGCACGGCAGCGGCTCGATCTGCCCCCGGATAAACCGGTACTGCTGGTGACGGGTGGGTCTCAGGGGGCTCAAATGCTCAACACCATTATGGTCGATGCGGCTCGTGTGTTGCCTGAAGTGCATTTTTTGCTCGTTGCCGGTGAAGCAGATGCGGCACGTGTTGCCGGTTTAGCGAAGGGCGCGGAGAATGTGACTGTGCTGGGTTTTTGTTCGGACATGCCGATGGCGCACGCAGCGGCGGATGGCGTGGTGGCACGCAGTGGGGCATCTACCCTCACTGAGCTCGCGGTGCTGGGGAAGGCGTGCCTGCTGGTTCCTTATCCATTTGCGGCGGACAACCACCAGTATTTCAATGCGCGGGTATTTTCCGATGCCGGGGCTGCCGTCCTCTGCGAGCAGAGTGAGCTCAGCGTTGAGCGCATCACAGCTTTTGTGCGCCGGGTCATTCTAGACCCCGTTGCCTGCAGTGCCATGCAACGTGCCGCTCTTCGTCTGGCAAAGCCGGATGCCGCCATGCGCATTGCTCAACTCATTACTTCAGCGACATGACTTTCTTCACCAATCTCACCGGTGCTTCTGAAATCGGTGCCAATTGCTATCTCTTGGAGGATGGTTCCAGCGGCATTGTGCTGGATGCCGGTGTCAATCCGAAAAAAGTAGGCAACGCAGCTAAACCACGTTTCGATTTACTGACAGGAGCGGACGCAATCATTATCAGCCACGCTCACCTGGACCACATCGGAGCTCTACCCGTCTTTCAAAATGATTTTCCTAGGGCAGAGGTCATCATGACGCGCGCAACGGCTGAGGTGGGCTCGGTCATGCTGCATAACTCGGTGAACGTGATGTTGTCGCAGCGCATGTTCGATGGCATAGTGGAATATCCCTTTTTCACCCACGGCGAACTTGACCATGCAGCCGCTCGTTGGGTGTTCCGCCCTTACGAAGTTCCCTTCCGCATTGGTCGCGATGGAGATATACTTGCCACATTGTACGATGCCGGGCATATTCTGGGCTCCTGTGGGGTACTGCTCGAAACGCACCGGGGGTTGCGTATCTTTTACACGGGTGATGTTCAGTTCGAGGACCAGAGCCTAATTCCGGGGGCTTCTTTCCCGGAAGATGGGGTGGATGTACTCATCATGGAGAGCACGCATGGTGCCACCGAAAGGTCTGCGTCCTACACGCGCGCTCGCGAGTTGAACCGCTTAGCCCGAGCTATCCGTGAAACCCTACAAGACGGCGGCGCGGTCCTCATTCCTGTCTTTGCTCTCGGCAAAACTCAGGAGTTGCTCTACGAACTCGGGCGTTTCCGCGATAGCGGTCGTATTCCCGACGTGCCCATTTACTACGGCGGTCTCGGCGCAAAGGTGACTGCGGTGTATGACCGTCTCTCTCTCGATACCCCTCGCATCCTCCCGGGGCTCTCCCTTCACTCTCAAGTAGAAACCGCTTCTCTACCACCGCGCGATGCGGACATCCCCTTGCGTGTTAGCCCCGGTAACATCTACTTGGTCTCCGGCGGCATGATGAGTCCTCACACTCTTTCCAATCAACTGGCAGCCCAAATTCTGCCTCGTTCGGCGGATGCCATCCTCTTTGTCGGGTATTCCGACCCCGATAGCCCCGCTGCGCGCATTAAAAATGCCCGGCACGGAGACCTCGTCCGACTGGGGAAGGATGCCGACGTCGGTCAAGCCTACCCGGTAGAGTGCCGCATTGAGTCCTTCGACTTCTCCGGTCATGCCCCGCGCACCGCCTTGCTGGATTACGCGCGGCGTCTGCATCCCCGCGAAATTCTGTTGGTACATGGCGACAACGATGCCCTCTCGGAGATGCGCGAGGAGCTGCTGCATTACCTACCGAGTGACGTCAAAGTACGCATTCCGGAGCCCGGTTGCCGCTTACACCTGCCCTGAGAAAGCTTCCTGATAATCCTCTACCCGTTAGTGTCCCTAGGCGAGGGCTGCTGCGCAGGGCTTTCCTCCTGCGAGCGTATGTATTCGACTTCCTTTTTGAGTAACTTACCGACGCGGTGCTTAGCAATGTAGACTTGGGCCATAGAAACACCCAATTTTCTGTGGACCTCTATGGGTTTCATCCCCCGAATGACGTTGTAATCAAATATTTGAAATTGTTTGGGTGATACTTGGAGTTTGACGCGACCGAGTGCCGCTTTCATGACATTGCGTTGCCACTCTCGGTCCCACATACTCTCAAACGACGCAGAATCCGTGTCGGCGATGTGGTCGAGAGGCGACCCCTCTTGCGCTGTATCCCCAATCGGGGACGCGGTATCCTTCACGCGCGCTCGAAACTGGTCATTGATGCGCCACCCCGTCACTTTCCGCAACCACGATTTGAAGGACCCCCGCTTAGGATCATAGACATTCTTTTGGCTTTGCTTCGCTATCGTGATCACCACCTCCTGCACGACATCCCAAGCCTCGTGATCCCGCAATCCGGCTTGGATGGCTACCGAATATATGGGTCGCCAGTACGTGTGGTAAAACTCATCCCAACTCTTTCGGTCTTTCCAATCCGCTAGGCGTAAAATAAGACTGCGTCGTGTGCGATCCGCAAACTCCTCCAGCTCGCTGTCCCATTCCTCGTCCCCTTGATTCTCTTCCCCCGTCATGACCCGCATTCTACCAGACTCTTCCCCGCAGCGCAAGCCATATTTGCCGCATCACCACATCTGTCTCACCAAACCTGTCCCAAATAAATAAAACACTTGGTGGTGGGTGATGACTTTGCGGTAGGGAAATGTGCATTGCAAGTAGAAATGCACCTCATGAAAAAAAAATTGAATCCGGGATT
>CAYWNS010000078.1:0-8067 GCA_964459715.1 uncultured Akkermansia sp. | reverse complement strand
GATACCCGACCTGCACGTCCGCCCCAAGCTTCAGGGTACCGCTGTTCTCCATGTACAGTCCGCCCTCGTAACTATCCCACGCCACCTTAGCTACCACCGTCGCACCGTCAATCCCCATCGCGCCCTTGCCCGTCGCCGCCCCCGATAGCTCCACCGTGCCCGGTCCCTTGACCTTCCCCGCACCACCCGCAAAGTCTAAAGAGATGCCACTGTCCTCTCCCGTCACCGTCAACGTGGTGTTCCCCGCCACCTCCACCACTGCCGCACTCGTCAGCGATGCCTTATCTTCCGCATCTGTACCCTGCCCAAAGACTACCTTGCCCACAGTATAGCTCAATGGTGCCGCCTCGCTCCCACCACTTACCTTGAACGTGCCCGTGCCATCACCACCATTGTCCTGCAGATCTACCGTTGTCGCCACAATCCCCGACGTTACACCGTCCCCCGCAAACCCACCTATCTCCAGCGTCCCGCCGTTCACCGTAATCGCCCCGGCGTGGCTGAGTGCCCCAGCATCTGGACTATCGGCTTCCACCTTGGTTAGTTTCAGCAAACCGACTCCGGCTTTAGTAACTCCGTGTTTTTGTGCGTCAAACTTCCCGTTCACCGTCGCATCGTACGATGTCGCGCCGTCCCCGGCAGCGAGAGTGACATCATCCTCCGCGAAAGTATCCCATCCAACAGTCACCCCACGGTAAAAATCTATAACCGCACCATGTGAAGCATCCCCGCCGGAGCCGCTAATATGAAGTTCATGTCCACCATCAGAGCCCTCAAATGCGTGATTAAACGTATTGCCCGCACCAATTCTGATCCCGGAGTCGGATTCCAACCACAGCTGCTGCACCTTGTTGAGCGGCTGCCACCCTTTAGCCTCCTGTGTCACAAAATCCAGAAATAAACCGGCTGCTATCTCGAGCTTCTTGAGAGTTTTGATATTTTGCCCGGTTCCGTCGCCAAACAGAGAAAACAAATAATGCTTATCGTTATTTCCAATAGAGAGTGTGCCTTCTGCTTTCAGTCGAAGTGTTCCCGCACCACTTATGTACCCGCTGCTTGTGCCGCCCCAAGTGACATTGGCACCCACCACCGCACCTCCAGTCAAAACCAACTTGGATCCGCTATTGATTACCACCTCACTGAATTCATGATTTCCGGCTGTAGAAATCTGTACCTCGGTCGCATCAGTCCCATCACCGATTGTGAAAATCTGCCCGGTTCCGGTCACAGCACCATTGAATGTCACCGTACCCTTCCCGGTAATGCTCGTACCATCATCTGCTCTGCTGCTGAGCGTCACCGCCGTGTTGAAAGTCGCGCTACTACCATCTTCATCACCTCCGAGGAGAAACATATCCCCCTCGATGTCAATAGAAGCACTGTCACCCTCTACCTCGAAGGTGTAATGCGCCGCCGTACTCTCCTCTCCCACCGTAAAGTGCCGCGTATGCACGGTGTCGGATACTGATACTGTCACCGTCTGATCTTCTCCACCGTCTACCGCCCTGAAAAAGACATCCGCCCTGCTTTTAAACTCTGTCTCATCGCCACCCTCCTTCGGAGTCCATACGTTGCCACCGTCGCTCTCTTTCCAATGAGCACTCTCCCCACCCTTCCAGACAAGCTGTGGGATTTCCGCAAGGGTCACCTTGCCATCTGTACTCACCTCAAGTCGGAGGTCTTCATCCTCGTTATCCGACACGAGATGCCCCTCCAACATCCGACACTGCTCCGGAGTGAGATTACCCCCAGTGAAAATAGAGGATCCGTCCCAATCGCCATCCTCTTGCTCCAATCCCGTGAGGCTGATGACAAGGGACCCGAGGTCAGTCAACCCCTCCCCCAGGGTGATCTGCCCCGTGTCGGAATCGGTCGCGGCAATACTCAGCACTCCAGCGTAGGTAACCCCACTATTGAGCACGAGGGTAAGACCGCTTACCAACTCCACCGACGCAGATTCGCCCGCACGGACCGTTGCCGCTGCCTCGCCGAAAGTGAGACTGTCACCGGCTGTACCCCCGCCGATGGTCAGCTTCCCGGTACCGCCGGACTGCACCCCGAGCTCCTTAAGCGTCCACGTACCATGCACATTCAGGGTCGCACCTGTCGTTGCACCACCCACCACAAGTTTGCTCAGACTGCCGGAGGAGGCGGAAGCCGTCCCATCTGCACCCGCCGTTCCTACGGTCAATGAGCTACTATCCCCTAGGTGAATCTCGCCCGTGTAGTTTTCCGTAGTACCCACAGTTGCTGTACCGCCCCCCTGCAAGTCCAGCTTACCATTCCCCGTGAGTGCCGCTCCACTTACGGCAAGCTGCCCACCCTGCTGCACTGTCAAAGTTCCGCTGAGCGTCATGCCATTCTGGAAATTCGCATGAATGCCGTTCCCAATGGTGATGTTACCCTCTGACACCACCTGCAGCCACACATTAAATGTTCCATCACCACCTTGGGAAGACAGCGCGGGGGTTTTATCGACAGCAACCACAAACTGGTTGTCGATGCTGTCAGTGTGCTCTCCGGCATCATTGAGCGTTGACGCGATGTATTTTAGAGCTAAAGTTTTCCCTCCTCCGATCACCCAGTTTCCATCACTGCTTAGTTTGGCGGATGCACACTCTATTGTCGTATTCGATCCGATGCGTACTTCGACACCCCCATCTCCCTCTGCTTGGAAGCGTACTCTCTGACCGTCTAAGCATTACGCCCCGTGTGGGTATCGAAGATATAATCGTGACCTGTAGCATCAACAATTAATGCACCGAGATTAAAAAAGCTGCTCCAGTCACACTTGATGGTATCATTTTCAATACTACTGCTTCCCGTGATATGCAGGGTATCGTGCTGTCCGGCTTCAGTTTTCGTCCAAAATTTGCCATAGGACTTGTCTCCTGCGCCCAGACCGTTCAACTGGAAATCACCCAACCCCTTTGCGGCAGCATCGCTTACGACTGTATATTCCGTCCCCGAGCATTCCACTGATTCGGAGGTTCCATCACCGTAAGTCCACGTTACCGTAGCCGCCGTGAGCTGTTGCGATGAGACCAACCAAACGGCGGCAACCCCGGAAGCCGTGCCGAGGGTGGTAGGCAAAGATACGGGCAAAGTAAGGGCGGCGAGGCAAGCGAGGAGAGCCTTCCGAAGACCCGAAGGGAGATGTAATTTCATAGTTATCTACAGGTTTGACGTGGGAGCGGCGAAGTGAACGACCCCCCGGTCGGCACTTTCCGCAGTAAAAGTCACGGGTAGTATAGCGCATGCGGAGGGCAAAGGGCAAGCAAAAAATCACATTCGCGCAAAAAAAAAGTACGAGGTACGAAGTACGAAGTACGAAGTGGCAAAGCCGGGGAGATGCGGCGGGGTAGGGAATGGGCAAAGCGGCGGGGTAGGGCGCGTACGATGGAAGACGTGGTGAAGCAATGCGGGTGTACGTAGCAAGCGGGGGAATAGGAAGTACGAGGTACGAAGTAC
Source organism: uncultured Akkermansia sp. (assembly GCA_964459715.1). Taxonomy (GTDB): domain Bacteria; phylum Verrucomicrobiota; class Verrucomicrobiia; order Verrucomicrobiales; family Akkermansiaceae; genus Akkermansia. The sequence continues at coordinate 4,596 of CAYWNS010000078.1, read as the reverse complement.
GAAGTACGAAGTGGCGAAGCTGTGGCGTAGGAACGGAGAAAGGCGGGGGAGCGGCGCTTCGTTCTCCGGGGTTCCTGTGCGGATGTGGTGAGCGGCGGTGGTGTGCGGGGGGGGAAGGCGTAAGAAGTACGAGGTACGAAGTACGAAGTACGAAGTGGCGAAGCTGTGGCGTAGGAACGGAGAAAGGCGGGGGAGCGGTGCTTCGTTCTCCGGGGTTCCTGTGCGGATGTGGTGAGCGGCGGTGGTGCGGGGGGGGGAAGGCGTACGAAGTACGAAGTACGAAGTGGCAAAGCCGGGGAGATGCGGCGGGGTAGGGAATGGGCAAAGCGGCGGGGTAGGGCGCGTACGATGGAAGACGTGGTGAAGCAATGCGGGTGTACGTAGCAAGCGGGGGAATAGGAAGTACGAGGTACGAAGTACGAAGTACGAAGTGGCGAAGCTGTGGCGTAGGAACGGAGAAAGGCGGGGGAGCGGTGCTTCGTTCTCCGGGGTTCCTGTGCGGATGTGGTGTGCGGTGGTGGTGGTGTGCGAGGGGAAGGTGTGTGGTGGAGGGCGTAAAGACACCGTGTTGGGCGCGACAAAATCATCGCCCTACTCCAAACATTTGATATGTTCGGGACAGATGAGGGCTCAGGGTGTATGCCGGGCATCCAACAATATGGCAGCCGAAACAGAAACAACGTATTTTTGTTTGCTGCTTTTCGGCATGGTGGGCATGGTCATTTCTAGGAGACCGATTGTCAGGAGAGGAGAGATGAGGTTGCGACGCACAGTAACTCGACTTACACCGACTAAGGCATCGAGAAAGGAAGGCATGGGTGTAGGATGGACTGCCAATTGGAGAACGCGCAGCATAAGCTGAATGTCTTTATCGCTAGGCATAGGATTCGTATACCTGCCAAGCTCAATAGCCTTTTGGAAAAATTGACGGAGCGATGCCTGTGAGCGAGCGGTATCATCCGTGCGTACACCTTGAGATGTGTTATCGCGACACGGAATACTGACCATAAAGTAACTCCGCTCATCATTAGTTTCGATGCACGCTTTCGGGCTGCCGTTTTTCGCAAGTTCATTTTGGATGGTCGGGTAGCCGGTCGCGCGTCCCTCCGCCAAACCCAGCTCTTTCAGGAAATCGCCTAAGCGTCTGTTGCGGTACCTACGGGAGAAAATTTGCGTTGCTTTTGCCAAAACTTGGTCCGAGATAGAACGGTCCGGTCCCGAATGACTCAGTATCGTGATACCCTGAGGTTCAATAACTATTTCGACAGGTTCCGGTATCTGATAATCTCTATGATAAAAGGCATTAACGACAGCTTCCTCAATTGCTTGGTAAGGATAGTTGAAATAGCGCGTTGACACGGCACGATCCTTTACCTTGATAATCGATTCCTTGATTACGCATGTCTTAATGTAACTCAAAACCCTTTCGATGATAAGCGGTACAGCACCGGTAATGACCGGTCGCTCCTCGTAATTATCCGGACTCTTGAGACGCCCCTCCGGGAATATAACAATTTCGGCACGAGTGCAGGGGAAAAACTTTTCAGGATGCTCGCAAAACATCATGGCGGCGACGTTTTTAATGAGACGGCACTCAGAAGGACCGGTCATCAAATCCATAGCTTCCAGCAATCTCTCCACATGCAAGTCGCTTTCGATAAGTCTACTTTTTACCCTAGCCAGATGATCGCGTAGTAGCACCATGGAAATATCTTCCGTCTTAATCGCCGAATTTCCCCGCTCATCAAAGGGCACATGATTTTTGAGAGCAAGCAACTCTCGACGTTCCTCCTCCAAGGACTCGCGTGTGATATTTGCATAGCGAATATAATATCGTTTTTCACCCTTCTCTGCTTTTCGGGAAGCCACATTCTGATGTACTCTATACGGACGATATAAGGACTCACCGCTACCTCGCGCAAAAGCCCATCTATCTTGGCTGCGTTTTTTTTATCTGTCCGCCACCACAGCCGCCTTTCCGTGTCAGCTTGTATGCTCAGTACGATCTTCATCCCACCCCATCCCCTTATATTCCACAACTTCACCGCGCCTGATCTGCTCTATAGATTCGAGCAAATGGCGACGATTCTCCGGGTTGGAAAGCAGGAACTGTGTTTCCTGTTCCGATGCCCAATCATCATAAGGCACCATCACCACACTTCTTTTCTGAAAAACGCTGCGCTGCTGATCTCCATGCGGGTTACAGACAACCAACAGGAAGTACGAAGTATGCGAAGCCGGGGAATGACGCTTGTGTAGTGCCGGGGGTTGGCGCGGGTTGCAGGTATGCGGTGGGTACGAAGCAACCGGGAGGTGGAAGTACGAGGTACGAAGTACGAAGTGCGAAGTGCGAAGTATGCAAAGCCGGGGAATGACGCTTGTGTAGTGCCGGGGGGTTGGCGTGAGTCGCAGGTATGCGGTGATATTCAGGAAGCTTCTTGGGGAGCGGTGTGATTACAAGGGACTCTCTCTAACAGTGTACGACGTAAGGGGTGCTGTATCTGAATTTGCTATTCACTCATAATAAATAATCAAGAGTGGTAGTTTCCAAAATGGAAAATACCACTTTACGATATAAATTTTTCTGCATTGTCATTTAATTTTATCAAAAAAAACGGACAGAAGCAGGCAAATACAGCTGCCCCCACCTCCCCCTACGCAACTCCGCTGCGCCTAACTCCTTCACTTCGTACCTCGTACTTAATCACCCCCGTGTCTTCCTGCCCCAAAGTCACCGCTCACCACTAGACCCTTGATCTATTTGGGACAGATGTGATTTTGGGGGGCTTGCTTAATTCATCGACGCATGGTATAATCGCGTGCGGCGTTCTGTGGGGCATGGTATGGGAGATGGACAATAATTCGCTGATTATGAAAGAATTGCAATTTTTACTTTATGGAGATGCAGGTTCGGGAGGGAGTATCGAGGTGCTCGTGAAAGATGGGACGCTTTGGGCAACGCAAAGGGCGATTGCTGATTTGTTCAACGTGGGAATACCCTCGGTCAGCAAGCACTTGAGTAACATATTCAGAGATGGCGAATTGAATGAACGGGACGTGATGATGCAAGTTGACTCGGTGAGTGCCCACGGCGCGTTGAAAGAGAAGAACCAGACGCACCAGATTTGGCTTTACAATTTAGACGCAATCATTTCCGTTGGCTACCGCATCAATTCGACCAAGGCAACACGCTTCCGACAGTGGGCAACCGGAGTCCTGAACGAATACATACGCAAGGGTTTCGTGCTCGATGATGACCGCCTTAAACAGGGAAATACCGCTTTCGGGGAAGACTACTTCCGCGAGCTCCTCGAACGCGTCCGCTCTATCCGCGCCAGTGAGCGGCGAATTTGGCAACAAATAACAGATATATTTGCCGAGTGCAGCGTAGATTACGATAAGGAATCACCCACGACACGCGAGTTCTACGCCATGGTGCAAAATCGCTTCCATTATGCTATCACCGGGAAAACGGCATCTGAAATTATTTACGACGCAGCTGACCATACCTGTGAGCACATGGGTCTCAAAACGTGGAAGCATGCTCCCGATGGGCGAATTTTGAAATCAGATGTGACCGTAGCGAAAAACTACCTTTCCGAACAGCAAATCCGGCGTCTCGAACGCACTGTAACGGGATTCTTCGATTATATAGAGGACCTCATAGAACGCCGAAATTCTTTTACGATGAGTCAGTTCGCTGAATCTATCAATGCCTTTCTGACATTCCGGCAATACGAGATTTTACCTGGCAAGGGACGCGTCTCAAAAAAGGAAGCGGATGCCAAGGCGGAGAAGGAATATCAAATATTCAACCGTACCCAGCAGATCGATTCTGACTTTGATAAGGTGATACGTTTGACGTTGGCTTTGCCGGAGGTGGAAGGGGAAAGCGGTACCAGGTAAGTTAAATACTTAGAGTTGAGCGATGACTTTGTCGCGTGGCAACACAGAGGAATGGAAGTACGAGGTACGAAGTACGAAGTATGCGAAGCCGGGGAATGACGCTTGTGTAGTGCCGGGGGTTGGCGCGGGTTGCAGGTATGCGGTGGGTATGAAGCAACCGGGAGGTGGGAGTACGAGGCAAAAAGAAGTACGCAAAGCCGGGGAATGACGCTTGTGTGGTGCCGGAGTTTGGCGTGAATCGCAGGTATGCGGTGATATTCAGGAAGCTTCTTGGGGAGCGGTGTGATTACAAGGGACTCTCTCTAACAGTGTACGACGTAAGGGGTGCTGTATCTGAATTTGCTATTCACTCATAATAAATAATCAAGAGTGGTAGTTTCCAAAATGGAAAATACCACTTTACGATATAAATTTTTCTGCATTGTCATTTAATTTTATCAAAAAAAACGGACAGAAGCAGGCAAATACAGCTGCCCCCACCTCCCCCTACGCAACTCCGCTGCGCCTAACTCCTTCACTTCGTACCTCGTACTTCGTACCTCGTACTTGATCACCCCCATGTTTCCCCGCAACGAAGCTATCGCTTTACTCTGGGTGTCTAATTTGTTTGGGACAGAATAGTTTCGGAGCGGGGGACAGCGGCGTCGGCGGAGGTCATTTGACCGAGCACGCGGCGGAATTCCATGGGGA